>NZ_PCYY01000017.1:0-43200 GCF_002553955.1 Lactobacillus sp. UMNPBX12 | reverse complement strand
GGACTTGAGCTTTTTAATTATTTATTCAACTTACCGCAAAAAATTATACACTTAGTTACAAACGCTTATGAAATATAATTTAACTAAATCTAAATGTAGAAAATTATTTTTATCACACTGCCTATTTCAATTGCATCCTATCATTAAAGTAATTTTTATAAGCCAAATAGCCACTAATCACGGCTCCAAGGCCAGTGGCAGAAAGCAACATAAATGTAATCATAATCTGATACTTAATTGCATAAATGGGATTTACACCAGCAAAAATTAAGCCGGACATCATTCCTGGCAAATTTACTAATCCTACAGTTTTAGCCGAATCTATCGTAGGCTGCATCGCAGTCTTAATGCTCCTTCTTAAAATTGGCATCGATGCAGTTTTAATATCACTACCCAAAGCCAACTTTTCTAAAACTTGTTGATGCAGATCATTAAAGCTATCATTCAACGCTTTATAGCATAAGCCAACTGCCACCATTTCATTTCCAGCAATCATCCCCGTAATGGGAATGACCTGCATAGGGACTGGTTTAATTACGCCAGAAAAAATCAGAATTCCTAATGTCACGTAAGTCCCTACCGCTTCGGCTATTATCGAATTCCAAATATTCCGCCCCGGATTAGGATCACGCTGATTAGCATTCCAAGATGCATTAAAAATTATCACAATAGTTGAAACCAAAGTTAGCCACAAGGCATTAACATGAAAAATAAACTTCAAAACGTAGCCGATTACGACTAACTGAATTATCGCCCTAATCACGCTAATTAAAATATCCTTGGTTAGTCCTAATTTTTCTTTCGCAGAAATTCCAATGGAAACTAACACCAGTGCAAAAGCTAATACTAACGACCAGTTGCTAACTACAA
Source organism: Lactobacillus sp. UMNPBX12 (assembly GCF_002553955.1). Lineage (NCBI taxonomy): Bacteria > Bacillati > Bacillota > Bacilli > Lactobacillales > Lactobacillaceae > Lactobacillus > Lactobacillus sp. UMNPBX12. The sequence goes on along the minus strand of NZ_PCYY01000017.1, from coordinate 42,330 downwards.
CATTTTTCATTCGATTATTCCGCCCTTTTTTACTCTTAAAATATTGCTTGCTTCATCAATTTCACTTTGATCATGTGTAACTTGAATAATTGTCACGCCTTTCTCAGAAACATCTTTAATCAAATTATGTACAATATCTTTACTTTGATTATCAAGCCCGGTAGTTACTTCATCTAATAGCAATATCTTTGGTAAAAATATTATGTTTCGAATTAACGCAACTCTTTGCTTTTCACCACCTGATAAAGCAGTAATCTTTTTATCTAAAAAATCAGCAGAGAGATCAACTTGATTAAGTAAATCAGCTATTTGCTTGTCATTTACATCTACTTTTCTAATTTCATACGGGAAAATCAAATTATCTCTTACTGTTTGCCCAAATAAAGACGGCTGCTGAAAACAATATGAAACTTCTCTACGATATTGAACTGGATTTAAGAAGTTAATGTTTTTTTCTTGATATAGAATATCGCCTGAATTAGCACTAATTAAATTTGCAATCAATCGTAAAATCGTACTTTTTCCTGCACCTGATGGGCCAATTAAGGTTAGAAAATCGCCTTTATTAACCTTAAATGATACATCTTGCAATATTTGTTTTTTATCTGCACTATATTGGATATGTTTTAATTCTAATATTTTCATTCTTTTGCCTAACTAAATAACTCATTTTTCTAATTATACAACTAAAAAAATAAAGGAAATCCAATATTTTCATTGAATTTCCTTTATTTAAATTAATATCGATAATGATTACTTAGTCAACTTTTGTTTACTTTCAAGTAATTCAGCACGTTGAGCTAAGTTCATGTATAACTTGTTGTTGTAGGTTGCGATACCTTCAATTTCACGACCAGTGTGGTATTGGTAAGTATCCTTAACTTCACCATCAGTTGCAATCTTAGCAATTACGTCATTGAATGCAAGGTAGAAGTTATTGTTCTTGGCATCATAAGTAAACCCTTGAGTGTATGTGTTTGCTACAATGCCACCCTTAGTTGCACCTACCATAGTTGGATACCAGTTATCGCCTTTGCGGTTGAATTCCCAGTATTCAGTTTGGTCTTTTTCTTTATTATAAAGAGTTGTGTAAAGCTTGTGATCATTTACAACAACACCATTATTGAAGTAACGACCGTCTGAATCACTACCGTTCCAGCATTTAATAGTCCAAATCTTGTTAATGCACATATCGCTCTTCCGAATTTGGATTAACTCTTCAGACATATTGCTCTTGTATGAAACCTTATTATTGTTATTTAGAACGTAAATGTATTTATCAGTTGAGCCCATTGCTTGACCGTGACCAATTGGAATATATGGACTAACTTTAATGTTCTTAACGTAAGAATTGAACTTCTTTTGGCTCATATCAAGTAAGTATTGTCCGTTAAATGCATTGGTTAAATGGTTAAGATTATATCCTACAATATGACCATTGCTAATCAGGGTACTACTTAATAAACTAGTGTACAACCAGCCATTTGACATGGTAATTCCTTCAGGAATATGACCTACACGGTTAATATAGTCATCATTTTTAATGTCACGGTAAACACTTAATAAAACTGGTTGGAAGAAGCGAGTAGTGAAATCTAATTTTCCGCTTTCACTATCATAAGCATGCTTATTCTTATCAGGAGTAAAATCAGTCTTAGTTACATAGTTAGCAGAACTGCCGTAGTAAGTCTTCCAGGATTTCAAATCGCCGTTAAATGGCTTAGCTTGGACGCTATCAGCATCAGCAATTCCTTCCTTAGTACTCTTTCTGACAGTTACCTTAACAGTTGCCTTTGCTTTACCATAGCTATATTTAACATTATAGGTACCTGGAGTTGAGCAATCGATTGCATCTTCTGAAATCTTAATATCTGCTGTATCAATTACAGTACCCATATAATTGGTTACATAACTTACTGCATCAGTTGGATCAAAATCGTAGTGACTATTTTGTACTAAACTGATAGTCTTTGGTACAGCGATAGCATCTCTTGTAAAGTAGTTTTGGTTAACATAACCAACTTTACGACCATTTACATAAATACGCCAATAAGTTGCATCCTTTGTCTTAATTCTCTGGTCAGATTGAATATGAGCATATTGATAATCGCTAGCATCAGCAATCTTACCACTAGGTTTACCATTACTAATCTTTTTATAAACAGGATAATTCTTATTGCTACCTACTTTAACCATTAAGTCATAAGAAGTACTTGTTTGAGATGGTCCCTTCTTCGCACTGGAATCAGTCTTAGCAGTATCTGTATTACTATCAGTAGTTTTAGAATTATCTGCAAATACTGCATTTGTAGAACCAATTAACAAACCAACACCCAGTGCTACAGCTGAAGTAGCAGTTAAAATTTTATTTGAATACTTCAAACCTATCCTCCGTATCTTATATTTTGCATTTTACTTTTATATTATAATATATAAACACTGTTAGCTAAAATACATTTTTATTACCATTGTTACCATTGAGCTTCTTTATTTGACACTTTCATTACGAAGTGATTTAATTAGCACTGTACTTGAAAGAGTGCTAATTAATACGAAATCAATTAGGAGGCAAATTTATGCTAGTACCTACAGTTATTGAACAAACTGCTCGTGGTGAACGTGCTTATGACATTTACTCACGCTTATTAAAAGACAGAATTATCATGCTTAGCGGTGAAATTAATGACCAAATGGCTAACTCAATCATCGCTCAATTACTCTTCCTTGATGCTCAAGACAATACCAAGGATATTTCACTTTATATCAACTCACCAGGTGGTGTAATCACCTCCGGCTTAGCTATCATGGATACCATGAACTTTATTAAGTCAGACGTATCAACTATTGCAATTGGTATGGCAGCTTCAATGGCTTCTATCCTCTTGACTAGTGGTACTAAGGGTAAGCGTTTTGCACTTCCTAACTCAACTGTTTTAATTCACCAACCATTAGGTGGTGCTCAAGGTCAACAAACTGATATCCAAATTGCAGCTAACGAAATTTTGAAGAGCCGTAAGAAGATCAACGAAATTTTGCACGAAACTACCGGTCAACCTTTGGAAAAGATCCAAAAGGATACTGAACGTGACAACTACTTAACTGCTGAAGAAGCCAAGGAATATGGTTTGATTGACGAAATCATGGTTAATAAGAAGAAGTAATTAATTATTAAAAATTATTCACACTCTAAAAGTGTCTGGGAAAAAACTAACTTTCAGATACCAAAAGACGATCAATCCAACTCTTAATTTGAGTTGCTTGACCGTCTTTTTCTTGTTATTTTTATTTTTGTGTAAAGAAGATTGGTCCTTTGACCATCTTCTGTTCCAATATTTGCTTAAATTCATCATCATGAAGGCTATTCCCACATCAGTTTCAACCTTCTTTTTGCCTCTTAAATGAGTTCGACGCATGCCAAAAACGTTCTTCAAATGTCCAAAAACTGGCTCCACATCATACTTTCTCTTGCTGTAGATGTACCTGCCTTCAGGACTTTGGAGAACTCCTTTAGCTTTTTCTTTTAAGTATTGCCAGTTAGGATTATAGCGAACCTGCCGCTGGCGTCCGCTCTTGGTTTTGGCTAAACGCTCTAATTCTGGCGTTAATTGAAATTTATCCGCTTCGTAAACCTTAAAATCGCGAACCTGACCAGTCGATTTATCTTTACGCCGACTATAACATTTGAAGCTAAACCTAACGTCGTTTTGATCAAGGTAGTAATCGTCTTCTTCATCATAGAACCAGTTGGCTAGCTTAGTTGGATCGTTTTTGTACTTTCTAGTTTGTTCCTTTTCGTACATGGTATAAGGGATATAGTACTGCTTGTCTGAATATTCTTCTTCAAGCATTGAGTAGTTGTACTCGCTGCCGTAGCCAGCATCGGCGACGATCTTATCGAACTTGTCCATTGTCGTCATCTGTTTTAAAAAAGGCTCTAGCGTCTTAAAGTCAGTCGGATTGGGATACAAAGCAAAATCGACTACGTATTGATCCGTTGTAGCGACTTGGATATTATAGCCTGGCTTGAGCTGGCCGTTCTTCATGTGGTCTTCTTTCATATGCATGAACGTCGCATCGTGGTCGGTTTTAGAGTAGCTATTTCGCCCAGCAAAGACTTCTTCTGCCTCTTCATACTTCTTCATTCTAGGCACGTAGTCTTTTCTTAGCTTATGAAGCAGCTTTTTTAGAGCTCGTCTTTTTGCTTTTCTAGCCGAGCCGCCAGGAATGGCTTTAGGCTCTTGGGCAATCTCTTCAGTCAGTTTTTCAATTTCAGCTTCCGTTTCTTGCGCTAGCTCCGTCAACCCCTGACTGGTTTGTACTTGCTCTTTTGCCATTGCTTTGACGACTTCTTTGGCAATCAGTTCATCATATAGTTCAACTGCTTGACCTTTGAGCTTTTCATGATACTTTTCAACTGCCTTGCGCCAGACAAAGCTATAGCGATTGGCATCGGCTTCGATTTTCGTGCCGTCGATGAAGATAGCCCCTTCGTTGATCAAGCCTTCTTGTTCCAGTAGGTTGGTAAAGTAAAGAAAGCATTTCTTGACCAATTCGTTGGCGTGGTCGCTCGATCTAAAATTATTGATGGTATGGTATGAAATCTGCTGGTGCTCAGCCAATACCATCATTGGTAGATTTTCTTCTAACATCAGCGCAATTTTTCTGCCTGAGAATACTCTGCGAGAATAAGCAAAAAGCAAGATCTTAAGCATCATAGCAGGGTGATAGGCAGGACGCCCGGTTTTGGCAGAATCGCCCAATAGGACGTCTTCTGGAATCGAATCGACGAACCAGCCGATCACTGTTGCCAAGTGATTGTTAGGTATAGTAAAGTCTAAATTAAGTGTTAAAGCAGTCTGGCCTGTGGTATAATTTTGATACATTGAGATTGTCTTCTTTCTTTTTATACTGTAGCGATTTAATAATATCAAGGAAGGCAGTTAAAGTATAGAAAAAGAACGATGAAATCGAAAAGGAAATCATCGTTCTTTTTTCATGTCTTAGGAATTAGTTTTTTCCCAGACACTTTTTCTTATTCTCTTAAACTCTCAGCTAACTCATGTAGTTTCTTAAATCGGTGATTAACTCCTGACTTCGAAATCGGACCATCCGGAATTTGATTAGCTACTTCCTTTAAAGTTAATTCTGGATGCGCCAATCTAAAACGCGCTAAAACTTGCAATTTCTCTGGTAGATCATCTAAGCCGTTTTCTTGTTCAATCAGCTGGATGTCTTCTACCTGCTTAGCTGAAGCTGAGGCTGTTTTTTTCATATTCGCGGTATCACAATTAACCAAGCGATTAACCGAATTTCGCATATCTCGCATAATACGCAAATCTTCAAAGTTAAGCATTGCATTAAGTGCACCCACTATATGCAAAAAGTCGCCAATTTTTGCGGCTTCTTTTAAATAAACAATATAGCCTCTTCTACGTTTAGTTGCTTTAGCATTTAAATAAAAATAATTATTCATCAACTTACATAAATCCTCATTATGGTCCTCATAAGTTGAATAAATCTCCAAGTGATAACGACTCGTTTCTGGATTATTGACACTACCTCCGGCTAGAAATGCACCGCGTAAATAGGACATTGCTCCTTCACGTGAAGTCATAATTCTCTGAGGAATTCGCGTTACCAAACCTTTTTCAGGATCCCAGATTTGTAAGTTTTCTAGGATTTCTTGTACCTTCTGATTCAATCGTACCAAATATTGATTATTTTTTTTCAATTTCATCTTGCGCGAGACAATCAGCAATGGCTCAATACCATAAGCAATCTTAATCAGCTTAAAAATTCGTCGAGCAATCGCAGGATTTTCTGTAGTGATATCTAGGCTAAATTGATGATCGTGCAAGTTTAATACACCATTCATTCGCAAAAAAGCAGCTAACTCTGCTTTGGCATGCTCTGGATGCACCTCAAGCGAAGTTAGCTCCTTTTTGACTTCACTAGCATAACTAGCCATCATTTTCCTTCATTCTTTTACGTGACATTGATTCAAATGCCAGATTAATAATTTCTTTTCCTACCTTTTCACCATCATGAAATACCAATCCATGACGTTGATCGATAAAGTCATCAGTAATGACACGGCAGTTTTGCTTTCTTAAGCCTTCAAAGTCATTCTTAACAGGCTCAAGATAAGCATCATAATCTTCTGGGTGAAATTTGCTCATATCAATTTTGGCACCATTAACCAGAGCGGTATTGATATAATTTCCACCTAAGTGATCGTTAATTACCTGTACGTGTTCCGCATCACTAAAGTGATCTGTCTCACCACGCTGAGTCATGATATTGCAAATATAAATAACCTCGGCGTCAGTCTCACGCACTGCTTCACCTAAATTAGAGATCATTAAGTTAGGTAAAATTGAAGTAAATAAACTACCTGGCCCAAGTACGACTGCATCAGCTTGCATAATCGAAGCCAGTACTGGTAAAACAGCTCTAGGCTCTTCATCCGAATCAGTATCGGTCACCCAGACACGCTTAATCCGCTTATCTTTAGATGTGATTTCAGTTTCACCAGACTCCGTAGTTCCATCCACGAATTCTGCGTTTAAAGTCAATGGTTCATTGGAAGCTGGAAAAACATGACCATCAATTTTCATCATTTTTGACAAAGATTGAACTGCATCAAAGATATTGCCATGCATTTCATTCAATGCCGCAATAATTAAATTACCGATTGCATGTCCTGAAAAAAAGGAATCGGATGAATCAAATCGATACTGAAAAATATTCTTTTCTTCCTGAGGTAAGTCACTAAGTGATACCAAAACATTACGGATATCACCAGGTGGAACTACGTTAATAAAGTTACGGATTGAACCAGATGAACCGCCGTCATCTGAAACCGTTACGATTGCAGTAATTTCCGCGTTTTGATCTTTTAAGGCATTCAAAATAACTGGTAAACCCGTACCGCCACCAATTACGACTACACGGGGACGTCTGCCTTTAATCACGCGAACAATCCTTGTTTCTCCATATGGCATAGGTGCGCACCTACTTTCTAATATAACGACTCACTTCACGGTGAGTAATATCGACTGGATATTTTTTAGCTAAATCTCGTGCCAACTGTTGGGCAATTGAAACACTCCGGTGTTGACCCCCAGTACAACCAATTGCAATGGTCAACTTTTCCTTCCCCTCTTTGATATATCCAGGGATAGCTGTTTCAAGCAAATCAAGCAATTTTTTATAAAAGACCTGTGTTTCTTCTTTGTTCATCACATAGTCAAATACACGCTTGTCCAGTCCCGTAAATGGTCTTAATTCTGAAATATAAAATGGGTTAGGCAAAAAACGCACATCCATTACAATATCTGCATCAATTGGCATCCCATACTTAAAGCCAAATGACATCACTTCAATTGAAAATGGTTGCCGCTTGCGATCACTAAATGTATTGATTAATTTTTGCTTTAATTCCTTAGTCGACAAGTTTGACGTATCGATAATATAATTTGATCTATTTTTAATTGGCATTAAAATACGACGTTCTTCTTGAATGCCATCAAGCAAGCGACCTTTGCCATTATTGGCTAAAGGCGGAAGACGCCTTGTTTCTTTATAACGAGCAACCAAGACATCATCGGAAGCATCCAAAAATAGGATAGTAGCTTGCACATTGCCATTATCTTCAAGTGAATTAACTTCATCCAATAAATCGCGATAAAATGTCTTAACTCGTAAATCAATTACTACGGCTACCTTATGAAAGTCATTGGAATTATTAATTAAATCCCAAAAACTACCTAATAAAGTTGGAGGAAGATTATCGACTACAAAGTAGCCCATATCTTCTAAGTCATGAGCGACCACAGTTTTACCTGCTCCGCTCATGCCTGTGACTATTAATAATTGTTTTTTCTCATCAGCCATGCTAAAATCCTCCTCTTTACAAATTATATCATACCGGGTGTGTCATAATTGTGCAAAAAAAAGAAGCCTTTCGGCTTAAATTTTTATCAAATATTAACGGTGCATAAATGCAACCACAATTTCATTAATGCCAAAGACTAATAACCAGAATGCAACTAACCATACTAAGCTTAAGGCTGCGATTACTGGATTAATAATTAAGAAGAAGGCAATAATCAAACTTAAAATATTCAAAATCAAGTTAAATACAAAGTATCCGGTTGAAAATGCACGTAAGTGCCATGACCAAGCAATACCTACAACTGAATCAACAAAGAACCAGATTGCAAATAAGTAAGCGATAGTCAAACCACCAATATCATATGAGCAAATGAACAAGATACCGATAATGATATCTAATACACCTGACACAATTGCTACCCAACTACGTGAGAAAAATTCACGAAAGCGTGAGTAAGCAGCCAACCATACAATACCTTGAACGATTGATACAATAGCAAAAATCAAGACAAATGCATGCAACCCTTTAGCTGGGTGACGTAATAACACGAACGCAACTACGACCATTAAGATACCGGCAATAAATGCGCCCCAGTCAAAGCCGCGATTATCTCTAGAACTAGAAAAAATATCCATTTTTATTCCTCCTTGCAGACTATTTTACACTTATTCAAGGTTAATAAAAACTATTGGCTATTGGCTTCTAGCCTATTTTTTTGCTTCTTTTGTTAGTTTAGTATCGCGTTCTAAGACTGGTTTCAAATACTGACCAGTATAGCTTTCTTTAACTTTCGCTACTTCTTCAGGCGTACCGGTAGCCACAATTTGACCGCCACGTTCCCCTCCTTCAGGACCTAAGTCGATCAGCCAATCTGCATTTTTAATTACATCAAGATTATGCTCAATAATTAAAACCGTATTGCCTTCATCTACCAACCGCTGCAAAACTTCTAATAAACGCTTGATATCATCGGTATGCAAACCGGTAGTTGGTTCATCAAGAATATAGAAATTTTTACCAGTAGAAAGCTTTTGCAATTCAGCAGCTAATTTCATTCTTTGAGCTTCACCACCAGATAAAGTTGTAGCGGATTGACCTAATTTCACATAACCCAAACCTACATCAACGATAGTCTGGAGTTTACGCTGAATCTTAGGAATATTTTCGAAAAACTTAGTTGCTTCATTAATCGTCATATCAAGCACTTGAGCAATATTCTTTCCCCGATAAGTTACTTCCAATGTTTCAGAATTATAACGAGTGCCGTGACAAACCTCACATGGCACATATACATCAGGCAAAAAGTTCATTTCAATCTTGATAATTCCATCACCATGACAGGCTTCACAACGTCCACCTTTGACGTTGAACGAAAATCTTGCTTTAGTATAACCACGCAATTTTGCTTCATTAGTTTGAGCAAATAAGGTTCTGATATCATCAAAAACACTAGTATAAGTTGCAGGATTACTACGTGGTGTTCTACCAATAGGGCTTTGATCGATATCGATGATTTTTTCAATATTCTTGTAACCCTTGATTGACTTATACTTACCTGGCTTAGTTGAATTATTGTTTAATTTTTGGGCTAAAGCGCGTTTCAAGATCATATTAACTAAAGTAGATTTACCAGAACCTGAGACACCACTGACCACAATAAATTTGCCCAACGGAAAATCAACATTAATATTCTTTAAATTATTTTCTTGAGCTCCAGTAATTGTAATCTTTTTACCATTGCCTTTACGACGCTTCAATGGAACCGGCACAAATTTTTTACCAGACAAATATTGCCCCGTTAAAGAATCAGGATTCTGCTCTATTTCTTTAGGAGTTCCTTGTGCCATAACTTTACCACCGTAAACACCGGCACCAGGTCCCATATCAACCAAATAGTCAGCTTGCCGCATTGTTTCGTCATCGTGCTCTACCACAATTAAAGAATTGCCTAAATCACGCATTCTCTTTAAAGAAGCAATCAGCCGATCATTATCGCGTTGATGCAAACCGATAGATGGTTCATCCAAAACATACATAACTCCCGATAAGTTTGAGCCAATTTGAGTTGCCAACCGAATACGCTGAGCTTCACCACCAGACAAGGTATTAGCTGATCGAGAAAGAGTTAAATAATCTAATCCTACACTATCCAAGAATGAAAGACGATCGCGTACTTCCTTTAAAATCGGCTTAGCAATCATAGTCTCTTGCTCGCTTAATTTGACTTCCTTAAAGAAATCAAGTGCTTTATCAATAGAAAGCTCCGAAGCTTCCGCGATATCCTTGCCCATGACTTTCACTGCTAATGCTTTTTCATTCAAACGCTTGCCGTGACAAGTTGAACAAGTAAGTTCAGTCATATATTTGCCCATCACATCACGCATAAACTTGGACATTGGTCGTTTATAACGCCGCTCAACATTGGCCATTACTCCTTCAAATGGTTGAACGGTATCATTAACGCCAAAGTCACCAGTTACATGGAATTTCACCGGCTTAGTTGAGCCATGCAGAATAATGTCGCGTTGACGTTTAGTTAGTTTATTAAAAGGCTTATCCATCGGAATTTTTAATGCCGTGCAAGCTTGTTCCAACATTTCAGTATAGTAATTGGAAGTCTTCCATGGAGCCAGTGCACCTTCAGCTAAAGATTTTGTTTTGTCCGGAACAACCAAATCTTCGTCTACTGCTAACTTCATCCCTAACCCATCACAATCAGGGCAGGCACCAAATGGTGCATTAAAGGAGAACAGTCTTGGTTCCATTTCACCCACAGTAAAGCCACACTTTGGACAAGCATAATACTCAGAAAAGTTAAGCATTTCACCGCCAATTACATCAACATTCATGTAGCCATCTGACAAACGAAGTGCAGCTTCAACAGAATCAAATAAGCGAGACTTAATGCTATCCTTAACAATCAAACGGTCAACGACAATATCGATTGAGTGGCGCTTGTTCTTAGCTAATTCAAAATCCTCACCAATTTCGTGCATCTCACCATCAACAATTACACGAACATATCCTGCACGTTGTACTCGCTTAAATACTTCCTTGTGTTCTCCACGCTTAGCACGAATAACTGGCGCTAAAATTTGAATTTTCGTTCTTTCTGGTAAAGCCATCACTCGGTCAACCATCTGATCAACTGATTGTCGTTGAATCAGCGTCCCATCATTAGGACAAATTGGATGGCCTACTCTGGCCCAAAGCAAACGTAAATAATCATTAATCTCAGTGACGGTCCCAACTGTTGACCGTGGATTATGTGACGTTGTTTTTTGATCAATTGAAATTGCTGGATTTAAACCATCAATTGAATCCACATCTGGTTTATCCATTTGCCCCAAAAACTGTCTAGCATAACTAGAAAGTGATTGCACATAACGTCTACGCCCTTCTGCATAAAGCGTATCAAAGGCTAAAGAACTTTTACCTGAACCAGATAAGCCAGTAATAACTACTAACTTATCCTTAGGAATAGTTAAATTAATGTCTTTTAAATTATGTTCACGTGCTCCGCGAATAACGATCTTATCATTTGCCATTAAAATTCTTTCCTTTTCTTGTCTTCGGTTTTCTTGATGATTTTTGCAATTCCATAATTGCATCCCGCAAGTTAGCAGCTTCTTCAAAGTCAAGCTTCTTAGCTGCTTCTTGCATTTGCTCTTGCAAGTTGCTAATCATTGTCTTCTTTTGCTTAGCTGTCAATTCATCAAAATTAAGATCTGCAAAACTATCAGATTTTTCTTCTTTTTCACTCGACGGTTTAGTAATCGAAATTACGTCTTGAATCGGCTTAATGATTGTCTTAGGCGTTATGCCATGCTCTTTGTTAAATTCCATCTGAATTTTACGCCGACGCTTGGTAGCTTTAATCGCTGCTCTCATGGAATCAGTAATCGTATCAGCATACATGATTACTTCACCATTGGCATTACGGGCGGCCCGTCCCATAGTCTGAACCAGCGGCCGATATGCTCTCAAGAAGCCTTCCTTATCTGCATCCAGAATTGCTACCAGTGAAACTTCCGGTACATCGATTCCTTCCCGCAACAGGTTAATTCCAATTAAGACATCGAACTTACCTAACCGTAAGTCACGCAAAATTTGCATTCTTTCCAGCGTCTTAATATCAGAGTGCAAATAACGTACTTTAATTCCTAAGTCCTTCAAATAATCGGTTAAGTCTTCCGCCATTTTTTTGGTCAAAGTAGTAACAAAGACTCGTTCATGACGGTCAATCCGTTTATTAATTTCGCCAACTAAATCATCAATTTGCCCCTCAATTGGCCTTACTTCAATCTTGGGATCAAGTAATCCGGTTGGTCGAATAATTTGTTCAACCTTATGATCTGTTCGTTCAAGTTCATAATCACCTGGGGTAGCTGAGACATACAAAATTTGATTAACATGCTTTTCAAATTCGGATAGCTTTAATGGACGGTTATCAAGTGCAGATGGCAAACGGAAACCATAGTCAATCAAGGTTTGCTTACGATTACGGTCACCATTGTACATTGCTCTAATTTCAGGCATAGTAGCATGTGATTCGTCAATTAAAATTAAGAAATCATCTGGGAAGAAGTCCAACAAAGTATACGGTGGCTCTCCTGCTTTTCGTCCTTCCATATGCCTTGAATAGTTTTCAATTCCGTTGGTATAGCCAACTTCACCCATCATTTCCATATCATAGGTAGTACGTTGCTTGATTCTTTCAGCTTCAAGCAATTTGCCTTCGCCTTCGAACTTTTTAACCTGCAATTTCATCTCTTTAGAAATTGCTCCCAAAGCTCGCCGCAATTGCTCGTCATTGGTCATAAAGTGCGTAGCTGGGAAAAGCGAAATACTCTCACGCTCACCGATCACCTCACCGGTTAACGAATCAACTTCAACAATGCGATCAATTTCATCACCAAAGAATTCAATTCGATAAGCATGATTAGAATTGCCGGCTGGAAAGACCTCAACTACATCCCCGCGGACCCGAAAACGACCGCGTTGAAAGTCAATATCATTACGATCATATTGAATATTTACCAAATCACGCAACAAGGTATTACGGTCATATTCTTCGCCTTCATGGATCATCAAGACACTGCGCGCATACTCTTTAGGATCACCCAAACCATAGATACAAGAAACCGAAGCAACAACTACTACGTCATTACGCTCCATTAAAGCTGAGGTAGTAGCATGCCGCAACTGATCAATTTCATCATTGATTGCCGAATCCTTTTCAATATAAGTGTCTGATTGTGGAACGTAAGCTTCTGGCTGATAATAATCATAGTATGAAACAAAATATTCAACTGCATTATTAGGAAAGAAACTTTTAAACTCACCATATAGCTGCCCTACTAAGGTCTTATTATGCGTAATAACTAATGTAGGCTTATTCAGCTTAGCAATAATATTGGCCATGGTGAAAGTTTTCCCAGTACCAGTTGCACCTTCCAGAATCTGTTCTTTATATCCTTTTTTAAATCCAGCAGTCAGTTTATCAATAGCTTGCTCTTGATCACCGGCTGGTTTAAACTTTGATACTAATTCAAATTTGCGATTTTTTTGTCGTTTAATCATAAAAAACTCCTCAAGAAAAAAGTTGGACAAGCATAGTCCAACTTTTTAATTAGTATCTATATTTTACTACCGCGAACGTGTTTTCGCACGAAAAATGCTTAATTATTTAAGTAAATCTGCTAAAGCCTTTTGATAATCTTCAGCTGCCTTTTCTGCAGTAGCAATGTCTTTTTTGTTTACACCAACATAGGCCTTAATTACTGGTTCAGTACCTGATGGGCGAAGTGCTACCCAGGTTTCATCATCTAAAAAGTACTTCAACACATTAGATTCTGGGAACCCTTCTAATGGTGTCTTCTTGCCATTTTCAATAGTTTCTTTTTGCAAGAAATCTTGAATCTTAAGCACTTTACTACCGCCGATTTCGGTTAAGTGCTCATTACGCAACTTGCTCATTAATTCGGCCATCTTCTTTTGACCACCAATACCTGGCATTTCAATTGCACGGGTAATTTCATAAGCAACGCCATACTTTTGCCAAATTTCTTGCAAACCATCAAAGACAGTCATCCCACGTGAAGCATAGTATGAAGCAACTTCGGCAAACATCAATGCACCCTGCATGGCATCCTTATCACGAGCAAATGGTTTAAACAAATAGCCATAGCTTTCTTCAAAGCCCATCAAGAACTTAGCATCACCAGCTTTATTCATCCGGTCAACTTCTTCACCAATGTACTTAAAGCCCGTCAAAACATGCTTAGTCTTAATACCAAAGTCCTCTGCAATCTTAAATGGCAAAGCACTAGAAACAACTGAAGTAACGATCTCATAATCAGGGGTTAATTGACCATTTTCCTTCATATGAGCCAATAGGTAGTAAGCCATCAAAGTAGCAATTTGGTTACCAGTCAAAACTTGGAAATCACCATCAGTTTTTCTAACTGCTGCACCCATTCTATCAGCATCCGGGTCAGTAGCAATAATGACATTAGCATTTACCTTATTTGCCAACTTAAAACCAGGTTCAAAAACATCACGGTATTCTGGATTAGGCTTAATTGTGGTTGGAAATTCTGGATCAATGATTGATTGACTTGGCACAGGAATCACATTATCAAAGCCGCCTTGTCTGAAAGCACGATCATAAAGCATCTTGCCTGTACCATGAAGTGGAGTATAAATGATCTTTAACTTGTCAGCGTTGGCCTTAACCATCTCTGGATCAACAGTTACTTGCTTCAATTCATTCAAGTAATCTTCATCAACATCTTCACCTATTAACTGCAAGGTGCCATTAGCACGCAATTCTTTTACTGGTGCAGCCTTGACAGCAAAAATATCAGTTACTTTTTGAGCATAAGCAAAAAGTCGATCTGCATTATCTGGTGCCATTTGTGCACCATCTTCACCGTAAACTTTATAGCCATTGTATTGCTTAGCATTGTGTGAAGCAGTGATATTAATTCCAGCGAAAGTATGCAAATGACGTACTGCATATGAAAGTTCTGGTGTCGGTCTTAAATCATCAAATAAGTAAACATAAATTCCGTGTGCACCTAAAACTCTGGCAGCATGTTCTGCAAACTCTCTTGAGTGATATCTTGAATCAAAGGAAATAGCTACCCCACGCTTTTTAGCATCAGCACCATTTTCTTCAATTAAACGAGCTAAGCCTTCAGTTACTCGACCTACAGTAAACAAGTTAATCCGGTTGGTACCGGGTTCAAGACGACCACGCATCCCCGCAGTACCAAAATTAATATCCTGTCCAAAGGCATCTTCGATCCATTTTTCATCCTTACCCAAAGTATTTAATTGATCTTTTAAATAATCTGGTAAATTAGTAGCTTTTTGCCATTCTGTATAAATTTCTTTAGCGTCCATCAATGTCCTCTATTCATTAAAAATTGGATTTCTAAAGCGCTTTCAAACTGTTAACAATTTTCTATTATCTGCTATTAATTATAAAACTTATTAGTCATTAATTTAAGCTTTAGACAAAAAAAGACATGTCCAATACGAACATGTCTTAATGAAAAAACGAATAAATTTAATTTTTCTTGTCTTGTAAGTCTTGGTAGTAATTATATGCAGCTTGACCAGCTACACTACCTTCACCAACTGCATTAGCAATTTGGCGTAAATCTTTTTGACGAACATCACCTAAAGCAAAGATACCAGGCACCTTAGTTTCCATATGATCATCAGTTACAATCCAACCATGGTCATCCAAGATACCAAGATCCTTAAAAGGTTCAGTTTGTGGTAAAACACCCACGTAAATAAAGACACCAGCAACTGGAATTTCTTTTTCGGCACCAGTTTCCTTATCGCGGTACTTAACCCCTGTGACTTTCATGTCATCGCCTAAGATTTCTTCAGTTTGTGCATTCCAAATAAAATGCATCTTCTTGTTGGCAAATGCACGCTTTTGCAAAGTTGGTTGTGCTCGCAATTGATCACGGCGGTGAATAACTGTAACGCTCTTAGCTAATTGTGAAAGATAAATTCCTTCTTCAATTGCTGAATCACCACCACCGATGACAGCTACATCTTCATCTTTAAAGAAAGCGGCATCGCAGACGGCACAATATGAAACACCTTTGCCTGAATATTCTTCTTCTCCAGGCACATTCAAATGCTTATGATCTGAACCTGTAGCAATAATTACGATCGGTGCACGATACTCATTGCCATCATCAGTTTTAACTAACTTATCCTCGCCATCGAGTTCAACACTTTGTACGTTGCCATACTTATAATCTGGTTCAAACTTCATCATTGTGTCGTACATCTTTTGACTAAGTTCTGGACCTTTGATTTCAGAAAAACCAGGATAATTGTCGATAGCATCAGTATTGTTCATTTGACCGCCATAGGGACCGCGATCAAGAACAAGAATCTTTAAGTTAGCACGCGCAGCATATAAGCCAGCAGTCATTCCACCAGGACCTGCACCAATAATAATTACGTCGTATTTATCAGCCATAATCTATCCTTCTTTCCACTTACTTTTGATAAGTAAATAATACAATAGATTTAACTTCTTGCCAACTATTTTGCTTATCTTTTATAAACGAATTTCAGGCTTTGGTTCTCTACCCATCATTTTCTTAATTTCTGTATCAACATCAGCATCTTCATAAAGAACACGGTAGATTGCCTCTGAAATTGGCATATCAATGCCCTTTTCTTCACATAATTCGTGAACAGCTTTAACAGTAGTAGCGCCTTCGACAACTTGTCCCATATTTTTCAAAACGTAATCTAAAGTCTTGCCTTCGCCGATTTGTTTACCAGCACGCCAATTACGTGAGTTTACTGAAGTACAAGTTACAATTAAGTCACCAATACCTGACAAGCCTGAGAAGGTCATTGGCTTAGCACCAAAGTATTGCACACCCAAACGAGTGATTTCTGCTAAACCTCTAGTCATCAAGGCAGCTTTGGCGTCATCACCATATCCTTGGCCTACTAAAATACCTGCAGCAATCGCAATTACGTTCTTAACGGCACCACCAACTTCTACACCTACTAAATCATCGTTAGTGTAGAAACGAACGTAGTCATTGGAGAACAATTCTTGTACCCGCTTAGCATTTTCTTCATTTGTTGAAGCACAAGCAATAGCAGTTAAATCTTTTTGAGCAACGTTTTCAGCATGACTAGGTCCTGAAATTGCCACAATCTTATCTTCATCATTTGGATAAATTTCTTCAGTTAAAATTTCAGAAATAAGCTTCTTGCTGCCTGGTTCAATTCCTTTAGTTGCAGTAACTAACAAAGGCTTAGCACCTGTTTTATCTAAAACTTTGCGAACATTTTTAGCAACAATTCTAACGGCCTTAGTTGGTAAAACAAACAAAACTAATTCTGCACCATCAAGAGCCTCTTCTAAGTCACCAGTAGCTTTGGCATTTTCATTCAACTTCCAGTCCTTCATATAATGACTGTTAGTATGGTGAGCATTAATTTCTTCATTAACGCTATCAATGTTACCGTAAAGAGTTACATCGTTACCATTATCGGCTAACATCGAACCCAATACTGAACCCCATGAACCATTACCTAAAACTGCAATCTTCGTCATTTTTTCTCTCAAACTTTCTAAATAAAATCTTTTTATTAATTCTAATCTCTAGAATACGGGTATTTTAATCCACTACCATCCAAATACCATTTTGGCTTAACGACCTTGCGCCGATAAATCCATAAGGCAATTGTACCAATAAAAAGGATTAAACTTAATGCCTGTGATACTCGTATTATACCAAAAATATACAGGCTGTCTGTTCTCATTCCTTCAACAAAGAACCTCACTACACTATACCAAAGAAGATAGGTCATGAAAACTTCCCCTTGCTTAAAGAGATGTTTCTTATGACGCAAGGACAAAATTAAAATTAAACCAATCAAATTAAAAAATGATTCATACAAAAAAGTTGGTTGATAATATGTCCCACCTATTTTCATTTGGGCAATGATAAATTGCGGTAAATGCAAACTTTGTAAAAAATGAAGCGTAGTTGGTGCACCGTGAGCTTCCTGATTAACAAAATTGCCCCAGCGCCCTAAAATTTGAGCGGCCATTACCCCCGGCGCAATAATGTCTAACATCAAAAATGGCGGTAACATACGCTTATAGCAGAAAACTAACAGTACAATTAAACCGGCGATTAATCCACCATAAATGGCAATCCCACCATTCCAAATGGCAATGATTTGTTCTGGGTACTGTGAGTAGTAGCTCCATTCAAAAATCACATAATAAATTCGAGCACCAACATAACCTAGAGGTACCGCCCATAACAATAAATCAACAAAGTCATCAGGAATAATTTGCCGCTTTTTTCCTTCATTAACTGCCATCAAGCAGGCCAAAACAATGGCAACTGCCATAATAATGCCATACCATTTAACGCTTAAACTTCCTAGATGAAAAGCTACTGGATTAATTATTAAACTAGTCATTATGTAGTTCCTCCTTATTCGTGTCTTCCTTTGAGTGTTCTGAGATTAAACTAGTTAAATTGTTATCAAAAGTTTGCGTAGCATCATAGCCCATCTTTTTAGCTCTAAAGTTCATTGCTGCTACTTCAATAATAATTTCAATATTACGTCCAACCTTAACCGGAATATTTACTTGTGGAATTGGCACATTACAGATTTCACGTGTATTTTCTTGAAAACCTAAGCGATCATAGTTAGCCTTAGGATCCCAATTAACCAAATTAATTACCAGTTGAATCTCGGTTCTATTTTTAACAGCACCAGCACCAAATAAGTTCATCACATCGATAATACCGATTCCTCTGATTTCCATTAGATGCTTCAAAATCTTAGGCGCTTCACCTACAACTGTATTATGGTCTTTTTGGAAGGCATCTACTCGATCATCTGCAATCAAGCGATGGCCTCTTTGAACCAAACCCAAAGCAGTTTCAGACTTACCAACACCAGATGCACCGGTTAGCAAGACACCCATCCCTTTAATTTCAACTAAAACCCCATGAATGCTAGTTCTTTTAGCTAAACGTGCACGTAAGTATTCAGTTAAAATACTGGAAATATACGTGGTAGATTCTCTTGTACGCAAAATTGGGATTTTGTGTTCCTCTGCTGCCGTAGTTAATTCTTCCGGTACAGGCAAAGATCGAGAAATCAAAAAACACGGTGTAGCCTTAGTACACATTTTGTTAAAGACATGCATTCTAATATCATGGTCCAAGCGTGCCGCATATGAAATTTCTGTCCGACCCAATAACTGAATTCGTTGCGCAGGATAAAAATCAAAATAACCAGTTAATTCTAATCCAGGGCGATAAATATCAGAAACATAAATTTCTTCATCTTTGATATATTCCTGTCCTTGGTAAACTTCAAGGATACTCTGATTGTCCTGGATCAATTTGCTTAATCTAACTTCATCAGCCATATTAGGCCTCCTAACTATTTATCAATATCTTTAGTGGTGACATTTCTAGCTTTTTTTCTTGGTCTAGGACCAGAAGTACTAGTAGCCTTAAACCACTCACGATAACTTCCACTACTTGGCATATTATCTTGATTTTTCCTTCCAGTAAACCGATAAATAAGCCAAATGATTAAAATCGCAATTACAGCTACTGGTAAAAGTAAAATAAATGCCTTAAATAGAACAAACAATAAACTTAAAATAATTAGCGCTACTAAAACAAGCGTTACAATTCCCATTAAACTCATTTTTTAACCTAATCTGGATTCTCTTGACTAAGCAACCACTGTAAATAGGAATAAATAAACGGTTGCAATTTTCCGTCCATTACTCCTTGAGCGTCAGCTGTTTCATGACCTGTCCGCAAATCTTTCACTAGGTTGTAAGGATGGAAAACATATGATCTAATTTGTGATCCCCAGCCAATCTCCTTTTGATCGCCTTTCAGAGCCTGCTTTTGCTTACGCTTTTTTTCTTCTTCTAAGTGAAAAAGCTTTGCTCTTAATTCATTCATCGCAGTTTCACGGTTTTGCAATTGTGAACGCTGTGCCTGAGACGTAGTCACAATTCCTGTTGGTAAGTGCGTAATTCTAACGGCACTAGAAGTTTTATTAATATGCTGCCCACCAGCACCACTAGAGCGGTAAACATCAACCCGTAAATCCTTAGGATCAATATCAATTTGAATACTGTCATCAACTTCTGGAATCACTTCTACAGAAGCAAATGATGTATGCCGTCTTTTAGCCGCATCAAATGGCGAGATTCGAACTAGCCGATGAACCCCATTTTCAGATTTCAGCATCCCATAAGCATTTTTGCCGACAATTCTTGCACTAACACTTTTAATTCCAGCTTCTTCGCCAGGCTCGTAATCATTGATTTCAAATTTAAAATCAGCTGTATCACAGTAACGTTGATACATTCTTAAAAGCATTTGGCCCCAGTCCATTGCTTCCGTCCCACCAGCACCAGGGTGAATTTCCATCAAGGCGTTATGACTGTCATATTTACCTGACAAAAGCAAATCTAGTTCATAATTACGAAAGTCTTCTTGTAGAACTGCCAAATCAACTTCAACTTCTTTTTGTAAATCAGGATCAGGCTCTTCACGCAATAGCTCAACTGCAGTAATTTCATCCTCGTAACTAGCTTGCAGCTTGTTAAAAGAATCTCTTTTTTCTTTTAACAAGTTAGTCTCACTGATTAATTTTTGCGCTTTTTCCTGGTTATTCCAAAAATCAGGCTGCGCCATCTTGTTTTCATTAATTTCGATGCTTTCATCAATCGCATCTAAGTCAAAGAGACCCCCTAAAGTGATTTAGACGTTTTTTTAGTTCATCTAACACACTTTGAATTTCACTAATTTCCATTTTTACCTACCATCTTTTATTTTATTGCAAAAAAAGGGAAGCTCTTAACTCCCCTTTTTCTTTATTAACGACTAAGATTTTGTCTAATTTCAGCCTTCATGAACAAACGAGTTACATCAAATTCAATATTTGAAATCATTTCTTCAAACATTCTGTAACCAGAATCTTGATATTCAACTAATGGGTTCAATTGACCGTATCCACGAAGACCAATTGATTGACGCAACTGATCCATTGCATCAATATGATCAGTCCAACGATCATCAACCACACGCAAGATAACTACCTTTTCAAATTCAAGCATTTGGCTAGGATCGCCTAAGGCCTTTTCCTTATCTTCGAAGTTTTGCTCAACAATGTCATAAAGCTTCTTCTTCAAATCTTCAACACTAATAGTCTTGAAGTCAATTGAGTCAGTTACCTTGTCTGAAGTCAAACTTGAGGAAATGAAATCGCGTAATGAGTCAAGACGCCATTCCTTGCGTTCACCTTGAGTAAACATTGCTACTTGGTGATCAATTGTTCTGTGAATCATTGGAATTAAAACATTCTTCAATGACTTATCAGCTTCAATGACCTGCATTCTTTCGCCGTAGATAATTTCACGTTGAATACGCATAACATCATCGTATTGCAAAGTTTGCTTACGAGTATCATAGTTATTACCTTCAACACGTTTTTGAGCAGATTCAACTTGGCGAGTAATCAAGCGACTTTCGATAACCTTATCATCATCATTATCTGATAAACGATCCAAGAAGTCCTTAACTCGATCACCACCAAAACGCTTCATCAAATCATCTTCAAGCGACAAGTAGAATCTGGTGTAACCTGGGTCACCCTGACGACCAGAACGACCACGAAGCTGGTTATCAATACGACGTGATTCGTGACGTTCAGTACCAATAACTGCCAGTCCACCAAGTTCCTTAACACCAGGCCCCAATTTAATATCAGTACCACGACCAGCCATGTTAGTAGCGATAGTTACCGCACCACGTTGACCCGCATTCATAATAATTTGAGCTTCTTTAGCGTGGTTTTTCGCGTTCAAAACTGCGTGCGGAATACCAGCTTCATCAAGCAAATGACTAAGTCTTTCTGAACTTTCAATGGCAACAGTACCAACCAAAACAGGTTGACCATTAGCGTGACGCTTCTTAATTTCTTCAACTACAGCGTGGAACTTAGAGTCCAAAGTTGGATACAAAATGTCTGGCATGTCTTTTCTGGCAATTGGACGGTTAGTAGGAATCGTGATTACCTGCATGTTGTAAATTTCACGGAATTCTTCCTCTTCAGTCTTAGCAGTACCAGTCATACCTGACAACTTCTTGTACATTCTGAAGAAGTTCTGGTAGGTAATAGTAGCTTGCGTTCTTGATTCTTCTTGAATCTTAACGCCTTCCTTAGCTTCAATAGCTTGGTGCAAGCCATCTGAGTAACGACGACCTTCCATTACACGACCAGTGAATGAGTCAACGATCAAAACTTCGCCATCTTGAACAACGTAGTCGATATCCTTAAGCATGATGTAGTTGGCACGAAGAGCTTGGTCAATGTGGTGAACCAACTTTTGGTTTTCAACATCGTACAAGTTCTTTAGGCCAAAGTGTTGACAAGCCTTTTCAATACCAGTTCTGGTAAGTGAAATAGTCTTAGTTGGCCAGTCAATCTTGTAATCGCCGTGATCTTCATCATCGTCGGCATCATCATCGCTCTTGTCTTCAGTCAAAGTCTTAACAAAGCGGTCAGCACGGATGTAATCACTGTTTGCTTGTTCAGCTTCACCAGAAATAATCAAAGGAGTTCTAGCTTCATCGATTAAGATAGAGTCAACTTCGTCGATGATAGCGTAGTTCAATGGACGTTGTACCATTTGTTCCTTGTAAACAACCATGTTGTCACGCAAATAGTCAAAGCCAAGTTCTGAGTTAGTTGAGTAAGTAACATCACAGTTGTAAGCTGCACGCTTTTCGTCTGGTGACATTGAGTTCAAGTTCAAACCAACAGTTAAGCCAAGCCACTTGTAAAGTTGACCCATTTCTTCTTCGTCACGACTTGAAAGGTATTCGTTAACAGTAACAACGTGTACACCCTTGCCTTCAAGTGCGTTCAAGTATACTGGCATGGTTGCTGTCAAAGTCTTACCTTCACCAGTCATCATTTCGGCGATGTTACCGTAGTGAAGTGCAATACCACCCAAAATTTGTACGTGGAATGGGTAAAGTCCTAATACACGCTTAGCACCTTCACGGGCAACCGCAAAAGCTTCTGGTAAAATATCGTCTAAACTTTCACCTTTCTTTAAACGATCACGAAATTCTGGTGTCTTAGCTTGCAATTGCTCATCAGATAATTTGCTCATCTCATCTGCATGAGATTCCACCTTATCTGCTATTTTTTCAAACTTTTTAAGTTCTCGTTTATCATCGTTATATAGTTTCTTTAAAATATTTGCCATTAAATCGGTCCTTATATGTCGTAAAGTCTAAAAATACAGATTAATTTTAACATGATTGCTATCAAAAGAAAAATATCTCACACAAAAAACCCCACGCAAAACTCACGCGAGGTTCCAATGTGTAAAAGTATTTTAACTCAATTATTCGTTAGTTTCAATCAAACCGTAACGACCATCGTTTCTACGGTAAACAACGCTAGTGCCGTTAGTTTCTGCATCTTCAAAAACGAAGAAGTCATGTTCCAACATGTCCATTTGTAAAATAGCTTCTTCTGGATCCATTGGCTTTAAGCTTACACGCTTGTTACGAACAATATCAAATTCGCTAGGCTTCTTTTCTTCTTCTTCAGGTTGTTCTACAAAGAAATCTTGTAATCCCTTTTCACGACTCTTTCTATTTACACGAGTCTTGTACTTTCTAATTTGACGTTCGAGTTTTTCAGAAACGAAGTCAATGCTACGATACATGTCATCCGTGGTTTCTTCGGCTCTCAAAACTAAGTATGGTAAAGGAATAGTAACTTCAACTTTAGCAGAGCGGTCACGGTATACTCTCAAGTTTACGTGTGCAATCACATCTTGATTCAATTCGAAGTACTTCTCTAACTTGTTTAACCGCTTTTCTACATAACTTCTCAAAGCATCAGTTACTTCAATATTTTCTCCACGAACATTGTACTTTAACATATAAGATTCTCCTTTCACCGCTATGCGGTTTTTCTTTACAAATTTATTATACCAAAAAATGTAAGCGTTTCATAACAAATCTAATGACAAATTGAAAAGCTTTCAATTTTCATTTCGGGAAAACCCTGCTGTAAACAGTCTCGCGCGTAATATAGCGTGCGCCCGGTCGTGTAAATATCATCCAAAATTAATACTTTTCCTGAAACTATATTTTCCTTGATTTTAATATTTTTATCAATCAAAAAGCTTTGAGGCGTTTTAAGCCGCTCCTCTTTGTTTTTCTCACCTTGGGCATGACTACCCGATTGTTTAATCAGAAGCGGTGTCAGCGGCAAAATATCAGCATAAATAGCAAAAATTGTATCAAACTGTCGTCTTGATTGATGTTCAGGTGAAGTGGGCACGGGCACATAAAAGTCATAGTTAGTTTTACACAAATAGTCATAACACAAATCTTGCAATACTTCCCGCAAAACATAATCTCCGCGCCGCTTATAAGCAACCATCAAGTCATGAAAAGCAGAATTATAACGATATAAAGCATGATTATGCAGAATATTTTTGCCATAAATGGCTTGCCAGTTTCGACAATCGCTACACATAAAGCCTTGACTTAGTTCCTTATCACAGCCAGAGCAGCGATTGTCTGCTAGCTTTTCAAATTGTTTTAAACACTGTAAACAAATCTTATTTTTTCGCGCTGGTTTAAAAGAAAAAAGCTGTGCAAATTGTACTGGCGGAGTAAACTCCTGCTCACATAATAAACAAGTTCTCATCTATTCATCCCCTTGATCTGCTTAATACTCTGTCGAATATTCTTGGTATAACGATGATAACAATACAAAACTAAGCCCGTTTGGTCATCGTGAGCCCGACCAACTCGACCTGCAATTTGCACCAAACTAGCAGCAGTATAAATTGCATCATCTGCTGCAATAATAATTACCCAAACATTTTTAAAAGTTACACCACGCTCTAAAATTGTGGTTGTCAACAATAAGTCATATTTACGATCACGAAAAGCCTGTACTTTTTCTAATCGTTGCGGATCTTGTGCATGAACACCGGCCAATTTAATTTTGTTTTGCAACTTTTTTCGCAAAGCTTCTTGATAAAGCGGAATTTCTTCAATCCGTGGTACAAACAAAAGCAAAGGATGACCACTTTGAATGACTTTTTTAATCTCCTGCATTAATTTAGGATGAATTTGTCCCTTCCGCAAAAACGGCCTGATAAAAAGCCTTTCTCTTGGTACAGGCAATAATCCACCATGAAAACGCCGATTTAAGCGCAAAATTTCTAACTTCCCTGTTTTAGCTTCCAAAAGCAAATCGTTCGTTGGCGTTGCGGTTAAATACATTCGAGTCCCAGTTGTTTTAACCGCATTTTTGGCCGCAAAATGTAGTTGCGGATTACTTACATAAGGAAAAGAGTCTACCTCATCAATTACCAATAAATCAAAGGCACGATAAAACTTCATCAATTGGTGTGTAGTACAAATTGTCAACTGCTCTAGCCCTATTTCCTTAAATTCACGGCCATGATACTTACCGATCTCAACTTGGGCAAACGCTGCCGAAAATCTTGGAAACAGCTCATTTACCACATCAATTCTTGGTGTAGCAATACAAGCGCGCTGTCCTTTTTTCATACATCGAGCAATCAACTGAAACAACATCTCAGTTTTACCCGCCCCAGTTACAGCATGAACCAATGTATTTTTTCTTTGTTCAAAATTTTGTACTAATTTATCCGAAATATTCTGCTGCAATGGGGTTAGTTTACCTTGCCAGCTTAATCCCCCGTTTTTAACATGAGAAAAAGTATTATTACTGTCTTTTCTAATAAGCCAATCGCCCTCATTTGCACGTCCCAAGCCAATACAACCACGACAATAATATTTACCATTAGGCAGTCGACTATTAACTTGGCTGCCACAGCGATTGCATTTACCTTTTTCAATTACTGGAATTTTGCGGCATCCCTCAAATGTGCTAGAATCCTCTTGACTAACAATCCATTGACGACCTGATAATAGAGTCAAATCTTCCATATTTTTACCTCCCTATTATCTATTACGCAAAAAGAGGCGATTATTTTGTCAGAAAAGGAAAATTTTTTAACTATTAAAGAAAACGGCACCGGTGAATTAATTATCAAAAAGAGCAGATTCATTGCCAATATTGCTCGCACCACTACTACTGATGCGGCAAATGATTTTATTCAAAAAATCTCTAAAAAATATCGCGATGCTTCGCACAATACCTTTGCCTACACGATCGGCTTAAATGACGACCAGGTCAAAGAAAGCGATAATGGTGAGCCATCAGGTACGGCTGGTGTTCCTGAGTTAAAAGCATTGCAATTAATGAATTTAAAAAACGTTACAGTCGTAGTAACCCGTTATTTTGGTGGAATCAAATTAGGAGCAGGCGGTTTAATTCGTGCCTATTCCAATAGTGTCACCAATGTTGTTGAAAAAATCGGCGTCATTAAACGCGTTTTACAACAAGAATTAATTTTTAGCGTACCCTATAACCGCTTCGATGAAGTTGATCATTACCTAAAACAGCAAAAAATTTTTATTGCCAATACCGAATACGGTGTAGATGTTAAAATTCATATTTTTGTTAACGATGACCAACAAGCTAAACCTAAGGAAGACCTAACTAATTTATTGGCCGGACAGGTTACCTTTACTAATGGTGAAAAACGCTATAATGAAATTCCTGTTGAAGCTAATAATTATCATGAACAATAAAAAGAGCATTTGGATATTTCCAAATGCTTTTTTGCTACTTATTATTTTTTTTACTCTTCAATTGATCTGGTTTTTCGTCTCCTAAGTGCCAAACTTCAATTGTTGGATCAGTCTTACTCTTTTGATTAATAATTTTCTGAATTACATGCATCAAAGGATGGTATTTTTCACCCAATAAACCAATTGATTCCACAAAATACTCTAAGGCAATCAGCAAGCCTAAGATCAGAAGCCAAGTGCCCCAAGTTGGCGAAAGCAGGAATAATAAAGAAATAAATGAGAAAACCAATGATAATGCATAAATAGTCAATACCGTCTGTCGGTGCGTTAACCCCATTCGCATCAGCTGGTGATGTAAATGATGCTTGTCTGCTTCTGAAATTGGCTTTTTGTTTAGCTTTCTCCGAATCATTGCATAAACGGTGTCAGTAATAGGCACTCCCAAAATGATAATTGGGACCAACAATGAAATAAAAGTTACATTCTTTAACCCCTTCAGAGATAAAACGGCGATCATAAAACCAATATAAAGTGCACCCGTATCACCCAAGAAAATTTTTGCTGGATGGAAATTATATGGTAAAAAGCCCAATAAACAGGCAGCTAACATAAAACAAGCAATTGGGACATATAGCTGATGAGTGTGCAAGAAGAAATAACCTACGATCCCCATGGTAGTCAGAGAGATCATTGAAACCCCATCAGCTAGCCCATCAAGTCCATCAATCAAGTTAACTGCATTAGTTAAAGCTAAGATCCAAAAAATAGTAATCGGGAAACTCCACCAACCTAGATTTACTTCATGTGCGATGAATGGCACCTTTAACACATTCATTCTGATTCCAGCTAAAAAGTAGATAATCAATGAAGCGATAAAAATCCCAAACATTTTTTGTCTAGGTTTTAACTCCAAAATATCGTCGATCAATCCCGTCAAAACAATTACGCTTGAAGCGAGTAAAATCGAAAAAATTTCATGAGTCGGAAATTGCTCACGCAACAGAACAAAAGTACCGATATTAAAAGTAACAAAAATCCCCAGTCCACCAATCGTTGGCATTGGTTTCTTATTAACTCGCCGGGCATTAGGATTATCAACAGCTCCTAAGACAAAGGCAAGCCGTCGAATAAACGGTGTAATTGCCGCTGAAATAATTACTAATAAGAATAATTCAACAATAATTTTAAACATATTTGGCTACTTTCCTTATTTACTTGTTCTAATTATACAAGTAGTCAGTATTTTGCACAAATAGCAAAAAAAGTTTGGAAAAATTATCTTCCAAACTTTTTAATTTATTTAGCGATCGCCACAACTCTTTTTTCACGGATAACGGTAATCTTAATATTACCTGGATAATCAAGTTCTTTTTCAACCTGATTACGAATATCACGTGCCAAAATAACTGTCCGATCATCTGAAATTTCGTCAGGTTCAACCATCACACGAACTTCACGTCCCGCTTGAATTGCATAAGCCTGCTTAACGCCTTGGTAGCTCTTAGCAATCTTTTCCAATTCGGTCAAACGTCTAATATAATTTTCCAAACTCTCGCTTCTTGCACCAGGACGAGCACTAGAAATCGTATCTGCTGCAACAACAAGTTCAGCAATAAACGACAACTTAGGCACATCGCCGTGGTGTGCAGCAATCGCATTTACTACAACATCTGGTTCATGATATTTACGAGTTAATTCAACCCCAATTTCTACATGGGAACCTTCAATATCATGATCGATGGCTTTACCAATATCGTGTAATAACCCCGCGCGAACTGCTAATTTTTCATCCAAGCCTAATTCTGCAGCCATCGTGCCTGCTAGCTTACCAACTTCAATTGAATGTGACAAAACATTTTGTCCATAAGAAGTACGATATTTAAGACGACCTAGCGTCTTAACTAATTCAGGATTCATCCGGTGAATTCCCAGCTCCATCAAAGCACTTTCACCTGCTTCATAGATGTCATCGTTAACTTCTTTTCTGGCCTTATCGACCATTTCTTCAATTCTAGCTGGGTGAATGCGGCCATCCTTGATTAAGCGTTCCATCGCTCTTTTGGCAATTTCACGTCTAATTGGATCAAAACCACTCAAGGTAACAACCTTTGGCGTATCATCAATAATTAGATCTATTCCAGTCAAAGCTTCAAATGAACGGATATTGCGTCCTTCACGACCAATAATCCGTCCCTTCATCTCTTCATTTGGCAGATCAACAACAGATACAGTTGTTTCGGCAACTGTATCTGCCGCGCTACTTTGAATAGCATCCACAATGACCTGATTAGCATAATGATCAGCTTTAGCTTTTACTTCTTCGTTACTATTTCTGATCATCTCGGCTCGTTCTTTGACTAGTTCATCAGATAATTGACTAAGCACAATCTTCTTGGCTTCTTCCTCATCCAACTTAGCTACGTCATAAAGCTTTTGCCGTCTAGTTTCTACTAATTCTTCAGCCTCAGTTAATTTTGCCTTTAAGCTAGCATACTGCTGCTTTAATTGGTCTTCCTTTTGCGTGAGTCCACTTTCACGTTCATCTAATAAAGAATTCTTATGATCTAAGGTATCTTCACGTTGTTGTAAACGATTTTTCTCCCGAGCTAAATTATCTTTCTTGGAATTTAACTCATCCTCGGTCTTTTGCCTAAAATCACGAATTTGTTCTTGAGCTTCAAGAATTTTTTCTTTTTTAGTATTTTCTGCACTTTGCTTAACAGCCGCTGCTGCTTGCTTTTGTGCATTAACTTCAGCTTGTGCTGCAGCAACCTGTGCCTTAGCATCAGCCAAAATGTGGTCAGCATCATTCTGGGCATTTTGAGCTTTTTGTTCCCAAGAATGCTTGCGAATTGCATAACCAACCACTGAACCCACCAAGAGTGAAACAATGGCAGTTGCGACGGGAATCATAATTGTTAACATATTATTCATGATTACTATCGCCTTTTTTAGAATTATTCACACAACTTTTATGATAAAGAACCTATCTGTTCATGTCAATTAAATCAAAAAACCTTGGAAAATAAATCCAGGGTTTTTGACATAATTATTTAGCTTGATCAGACTTTTTATCTGTAGCAGCTTCTTTTTCTGTCTTGGCTTCTTCGCGCTTCTCCTTGATCTTTTCTGGATCTTCACGATCAGCAATTGACTTTTCATCAATCCCGTAAGCTTGACGCACTTGCTTTTGGATATCTTGATAAATATCTGGATGCTCTTCTAGATACTTCTTAGCATTCTCACGTCCCTGACCAATTCGATCACTCTTGTAAGAGTACCAAGAACCTGCTTTATCGATAATGTCCTTATCAGCAGCCATGTCCAGTAATTCACCACTTTGTGAAATTCCCTTACCGTACATAATGTCTACTTCTGCCACCTTAAATGGTGGAGCAACCTTGTTCTTAACAACTTTAATTTTAACTCTGTTACCAAGAACATCTCCTGATTGCTTAATCTGTTCAGCTCTTCTTACTTCCAATCTAATAGTTGAGTAAAACTTAAGAGCACGACCACCTGGGGTAGTTTCAGGATTACCAAACATTACCCCAACTTTTTCACGAATCTGGTTAATAAAGATGGCAATAGTCTTAGTCTTAGAAATATTACCTGATAGCTTACGCAAAGCTTGACTCATTAATCTCGCTTGTAAACCAACATGGGCATCCCCCATCTCGCCTTCAATTTCTGCTCGTGGTACTAAGGCAGCAACAGAGTCGACTACTACAATGTCAATTGCCCCACTGGAAATCAAAGTATCAGCGATTTGCAAACCTTCTTCACCAGTATTAGGTTGTGACAAAATTAATGAATCAATATCTACACCTAAAGCTTCAGCATAAGCAGGGTCCATCGCATTCTCTGCATCAATATAAGCTGCAGTACCACCACGCTTTTGTACCTCAGCTACAGCATGAAGGGCTACAGTAGTCTTACCAGATGATTCTGGGCCATAAACTTCAATAATACGACCACGAGGATATCCACCTACACCGATAGCAGCATCTAAAGCTAATGAACCTGTTGGCACTGTTGAAATTTGCGTATCAGCTTTTTCGCCCATCCGCATTACAGCACCCTTACCGAAATTCTTTTCGATTTTTTTAAGCGCTGCATCTAAAGCAGCCTGTTTTTCGTCTTTGGCCATTAATGTCCTCCTATTTTTCGTACCTAATAATTATACTTTGACCGCCGTCCAATTTGCAAGAGAAATGCAAACGAACGTTCAAAGGATTTTTTACCCTCTATTATTTATTACGCAAAAAATCGCCATTATTTTTTTACAAAATAAAAAAGAAGCAAATGCTTCTTTTAATCATTCTTGACTTAATACTATTTTACATTGAGCCCTTGAATACGCCCCATGATTGGTGGAAGTAATCGTAACCTGAGTAAATAGTAAAGATCAACGCAAGGTAAAGTAAGATAGTACCAATGTGGAAGAAGTCACCAATCAATAAGAAAATGATTGATAACATTTGGCAAGTAGTCTTAATTTTACCAGGCATCTTTGCTGCTAAAACTTGTCCTTCATTTTCTGCTAAGATCAAACGCAAACCAGTAACAGCCAATTCACGACAAACGATGATAGCTACTACCCATGCTGGAGCAAGTTTCAATTCAACTAAGAAAATGAAAGCAGTCATAGTTAACATCTTATCAGCTAATGGATCAGCAAACTTACCAAAATTGGTTACCATATTACGTGAACGCGCAATGTGACCGTCAAACCAATCAGTAGCCGAAGCAACAGCAAAAACGATAGCAGCAATAACACGACTCCAAACAACAGTTGAGCCTGCTGCTTGAACACTAGCATTCCCACCAAAAATGATGATTAACATAAATACTGGAATCAAAAAGATTCTAAAAACAGTAAGTTTATTAGGTAAATTCATTCTAACACTCCTAGATTTTAATTTTTGTTATTATTTCCACCATCATTGCCATTGTTAGTGTCTGCTGATGATTGAGTAGTAGATGATTGTTGAGTTTGACTACTTTGTTGGGTTTGTTGGCTACTTTGAGTAGTAGTAGATGATTGTTGACGACTGCTTTGATGAGTAGCACTGCTTTGAGTAGTTGTACGGCTTTGGGTAGAACTACTATTGGTTGTATTGTTATTAGTAGAGCCCGTATTATTAGAACTACTATTATTTTGACTAGTAGTTCCCTTAGCCTTACCAATCAACAAAGTAATTGTCCTGTACGCATTGTTTGCTGTATATGGGATTTTCTTACCTGCAATAGTGATTGAAGTACCATTATCGTTGCCTAAAGTAATCACTACTCTCTCTGCATTGCTTGGCAAAGTCATAGTGTGCTTTTGATTAGCAAGTAAAGTTGATTGCCAGCTATTAGCATTACCATTGACTTGTACACCTGCTGAAATATTTTGGTTTTCACCAGCACGCACAACTAGGCGACGGTTTTTATTCAAGCCAGTAACTCGGTACTCATTGTCACTAACCTTAGTAACCTTAACTTTATTGACTACTACTTTTTTAGCTTTCTTAGAAGATGACGATGATGACTTTTGTGATGAAACAGTTACATCATTATTATCAGCTTGGTTCTTTTGACCACCTGAAGAAAGACGAGCATACAAAACGTACACTACAAGAATTACGATAATTACACCAAGTCCGATCGCAATTCGTGGCAAGTAATTCTTCCACAAATTTTTCTTATTGTCGGTGGTTTCTCGTACTTCTTCACTCTTATTATCAATCGAGTTTTCTACGTACTCATCTGGCTTAGCTTCTGGTACATCATCGTGGTAATCACTTAATAACTCCTTACCATCCAAGCCAACAACTTGTGCATATTGACGAATAAATGCTCTAACATAAAAATCGCCTGGAAGTTTATCAAATTCATTCTTCTCAATCGCTTCAAGATATCTGCTCTGAATTTTAGTAGCTTTTTCAATATCTGCAATTGAAAGTCCCTTAGCCTCTCTGGCGCTCTTTAATTTATCTCCGATATCTGCCATATTTACCTCTTCAAATTTTAATTTATCATGTTGAGTATACCATAAAATTCTTATTACAACGTCTTAGTTATAAAAGCCATCCACCTGTAACATAAATTGTCTGTCCTGTTAAATAACTACTACGTCGATCTAGCAGTGTTCTAACCCAGTATGAAATATCACTGCCATTGGCCCAACGACCAACTGGGATTTCATCTTTTACCTCTTGAATCGTATCCTCAGAAAAGAATGCATTCATTTTGGTTTTAACCGCACCAGGCGCAATTACATTAACCGTTAAGTTATTGGAAGCAACTTCACGCGCATAAGCCTGAGCGAACCTGGTTAAACCACCTTTAGTTGCACTATAGACGCTTTCTAATGCACTACCTGCACCACCATAGACTGAGCCTAAATAAACTATACGACTAAAATCTCGTTTCATCAGTTGTGGCTCTAACAATTTAGTTAACTTAATTGGCACAGTAAGATTAATATTAATCAGATCAGTGATATTTGCTAATTTTTCATCACCTAAAAAACCATACTTAGTAATTCCTTGAGCAAAAACTACTGCATTAACTGGCAACAAGTTTTTAACAAAATCTGTTAACTGTGCATCCCCTGTCGCAAAATCCAACTGTAGCGACATAAAATCCTGGTCAGGATGCTTAGCAAACAGCTCTTGAACTAAATTTTCAGCTTTTTGAGAATTAGAATGATAATGCAAGTATAATGACCAACCGGCATCTGCCAAATCTCGACAAATATCTTGACCAATACCGCCAGTTGCACCAAAGACAATTGCTCGCTTCAACTTTATCAACCCCTTACTTGTTTTCTAAGTAAGCAGAACAAAGTTCACTGTCTTTCATAATCTTTTGGCAGTAGTCATAAAACTGATCAAAATTCATCGCCTGCAATTTAGCTATATTTTGTGTTAAATTTTCATGATCTAAATTTTCTTCAATTAATTCAATTGCCAAATAAGACAGATCATTACTTGTCCTAGCAGTGCGTGCTAACCATTCTTTCTTTTGCAAAATGAAGTTTTGTCTAATAAAACGGTATTCCGCTGAATTTTTCTTAATTGGTTCCGTCAATACCCTCTTTATTTCTGCAATTACTTCTTGAGCTTGAGGACTTACACCAAAAATAGTAGCAAAATCGCCCTGCCTGGTGTAATTAACAGAAATCTGCAGCGAATCCATTAACAACTGCTTTTTTCTCATTTCTTCAAACCATGGTCCCATTGCACTTAGTTTTGATTCTAACATTATTTCTAACAGAATTTGAGTCAAATCAAAGCTTAATAATACTTTCTTAAAGTTTTTAAAGCGAATTCCTAAACCAAAGGAATTAGAATTACCTCTGGCTGGCAAGACTTGATCATGTAACATGCGAAAACTAACTTGTTTTTCAGCTGTGCTTTTACCTTTCCCGTGCAAATATTTTTGCTGCAGCTTTCCTACTTGCCGCAAAATCGTTTGCACTTGATTATCAGAAAAATCACCGCAAGCAACAAATTGCATCTTTTCTGGCACATAATTAGCCTCATAAACTTGGGTCAAGTTTTTCACTGTAACTTGATTAATTGATTCTTTCGTACCTACAACTTCGATCCCTAGATTAGAATCACCAAACATATCATGCATAATCGCATTATTTACGCTCCAAGTTGGGTCATCCTGATACATGGCCAATTCTTGTTCAATAATCGGAGCCTCTTGCGCGATATTTTCCTTAGTAAAATACAGCTGCCCTACCAATTCAAACAAGAGATCGATCATTTTAGGCGTATGCTCAATTCCACTACAATAAAACATTGTTTCATTAAAAGACGTGAATGCATTAACGTCAGCACCAATATCTTCAAATTGCGTTGACAGATCACCATCTTTTTTGGCAAATAGCTTATGCTCTAAGAAATGAGCCGAACCGGCAACCTTTTGTGGATCACTACTACCAAAGTCAACAATTATACCGAAAAATCGTTGATAAAAATGTGGCTTTAAAATAATTTCGGCTTTAAAGCCTGACTGATATTCTTTTTTGATAATTTTTGGTGTCATCATTTTAAAACATAACTTTCATTAAAGAATAAATTTTGTACGAAAGCTACTAACTGCTTAGGTGTAGCTCTCCTAATTGCATTTTCACGATCAAAGTCTAAATATCCCGAGAACAATTCATCACGCAACATTTGACCCATCTGCCAGTTTTGACCGTCTAGACCAATCTTCATATTACGCAAAATTGCCTTTTTAGCCTTTTTAAATAAATCATCTTCTACTTCGCCCTGAACTAGTTTACCCATTTCGGATAAAATAATTTTTCGAGCCGCTGCAATCTTACTAGGATCAAGTCCTGCACTGACTAAAAACAAAGAATTATTGGCAAAGCAGCTTGCTTCAACATTATAAGCTGCTCCCAATTGCTCCCGAATTTGCGTAAATAATTTAGATGATTGATCACCTGCCAAATATTGCGATAATAATATTCCCATTACTTGACCGCGATAATCAATACTTTGTTCTAAACCAAAGCCCATTAACAATTGAGCTTGCACATTTCCTTGATCATCCTCTTTTTCAATCAACTTTCTTTTAGCTGGAATAGTTAGACTAACTGTTTGAAATGATTTAGTTAAACCAGTTTGTTGAAACATAGCCTGAGCTAATTTAGAAACCAGATTATTATCCCTGGTCATTCCTAAAATTTGCATTGGTACATTAGCTAAATTACGCCAATAATGCATCATAGTCGTGCTAGTCGCAGCTTTGATTTCATCTAGTGAGCCAATAAATGTCTCCGCATAATCAGGTTGATCCTGATACCACAATTTAAAAAACTGCTCCAACGCATAATTAGATGGTTGTTCAATCAGTTCTTGATATTCTTCTGCTAATTGACGTTTAGCATATTCCACCAAAGGTTCCGCAAAATTAGGTTGATTAACTATTTGTGCAATCACATTAAGAATTTCTTCATACGTATAATGTGGATCCAAAATCTCAATCGGCTCAACAAAATTGGCATAATAAGTCAAAAGTATTTCTTTACCAAAAACTTGTGGCATAATCTCCAGCTGTAAATCATATAATTCTGCCAATCTTTTTTGTTGTAAAGCAAGTGACGGATAACTTAAGCTGCTATTCATCTGTATTCGCGCTAGCAAACTAGCATAAGCTAAATTATGTTTAGTCAGCGGCAAACGCAAAAAACAGCCAATAGCGGCTGTTGTAAACTTTTTATTTTTTCTAATTGCAATATTAGTTGTGAGCATTGTTTGAATTACCTTCATTCTTTATTGGTGGCACTAAAACTTGTCGTGGCTTAGAGCCTTCAGATGGACCAACAATCCCTTTAGCTTCCATTTCATCAACAATTCTAGCAGCACGATTATAACCAATTCTAAACCTACGCTGCAACATTGACACGCTGGCCGTCTGTTGACGTCGTACTAAATCAACAGCTTGCTCATAGAATTCATCTGCTGGCTCATCATCTTTACTATCAGCATTTGATGAATTTTCACCTTTTTTAGGAATCATTGTCTCATCATAACTAACCTCTTGTTGCTTCTTAACCCATTCAATTACGCGTTCAACTTCATCACTAGCAATATAAGCACCTTGAACACGTTCAGGTTTAGATGCCCCAATTGGCATATAAAGCATATCACCACGACCAAGTAATTTTTCTGCACCTGTTTGATCCAAAATAGTCCTTGAATCCACTCCACTTGATACAGCAAAGGAAATTCTCGATGGTACATTTGCTTTAATCAAACCGGTAATAACATCAACACTTGGACGCTGAGTTGCCAAAATCATATGAATTCCGGCAGCACGTGCCATTTGTCCTAAACGAACAATCGCGCCTTCAACATCGTGACCACCAACCATCATCAAATCACTAAGTTCATCAACTACAACTAGAATATAAGGTAACGGCTTCATCACTGGTTTAGTTTTATCACGATTGTTTTCAGCAACTTTTTGATTATATTCACTCATGTTTCGCACGCCACCAGCCGCAAATAGCTTATATCTGCGCTCCATTTCTTTAACAACTTTGCGCAGTGCATTTGCGGCTAGCTTAGCATCGGTCACCACAGGGATCAATAAATGCGGCACACCATTATAAACTGAAAGTTCGACCATCTTTGGGTCAATTAAAACTAATTTAACTTCTTCAGGCCGCGCCTTCATTAAAATACTGGCTAAAATTGTATTAATCGCTACGGACTTACCAGAACCAGTTGAACCAGCAATCAATAGGTGTGGCATCTTAGCTAAGTTGGCAGAAATAATGCTTCCAGTTACATCTTTACCCAATGGTACATCCATCGGATCGCTTTTGGCTTTATTATCTTGATGTTCCATCACGTCTTTGAATGAAACAACAGACGTTGCTCGGTTAGGTACCTCAATTCCGATAAAGGGCTTACCAGGAATTGGTGCTTCAATTCGAATATCTTTAGCCGCAAGCGCCAAAGCCAAATCATCCGCTAAGTTTACAATTCGACTTACCTTAACGCCAACAGCTGGCTGGACTTCATAACGCGTAATAGTTGGTCCTAAAATAGCTTTTTTAATAATCACCTTAACGCCAAAACTCTTAAACGTTGATTGCAAAACTTGGGTATTTTTCTTAATTAAATCACGGTCAGTACTCTGATCAGTCGATTTAATTGGATCAAGTAAGCTTAAAGGTGGCATCTTATAAGCTTTATTGACTGGCGCATCAGTTTTTAGTTCACCATGATCGACATCGGCTAATTCCTGCTTTAACTTTTGATCATCTTCCGCAAAAGAATGTGACTTAGGTAGTTCCTTTACCCCGTCATCATGTTGTGGTGCAATTTGAATTTGCGGTTCTGGATCAGGTGTGGTCTCTGGCTCAACTTCTACGTCTTCAGCCGTCGGCGTTACATCGTCATCAGTTGGATCGGCAGGGTCAAAGTCTGCTACATTAGGAAAAATCGGTTTATCGTCATCAACTAAATCTTCGTCTTGTTCCTCTTTTTTCTGACGCCGCTTTTCCAAAACGTCATTATATTTATCTTTGACCTTTACCCCAGCTTCTTTATTCTTTTTGATGAATAATTGACTAACTGTCTGGAATTTTTCGATAATTGTTCTAAATTTAACATCAAAAAACATCAAAATTCCAATTGGCAGCAATAAAATAGCAAAAACACGGACACCGATTTGCCCTAGTAGTGGATAAAAAAGTTGATAAGCTAATGAACCAATTAATCCACCACCAATGCTCTCAGTGACTCCAGCACGACCAAACTCCGCAGCCATTGCATGCCAAAAAGAATTCAGGAAATTACTGTTAACTAATTCATGTTCAAAATACAAGTTACATTGAATTAACAGAATTCCCAAAAAAGCGATTGCTAACCCCAAGCTACGCTTAATTGTTAAGTGAATCGGTTGATTATAGATTAAATTTACTAGGCCAAAAAGTCCCAGTAAACCTGCCGCAAACAAATAGGAATCCCCGAAGAACATTCGAATCAAATTTGCAATTTGCTTACCCAAAATACCGAAACGGACAAAAGCTAGCCCCGCTATTAAAATCAAGACTAAACCACAAATACTCCAATTAAGATTTTGCTTTTTGTTTGCTTTTCGCTTATTGTAGCTCTTTTTGGCCTTTCTTTGTTTCTTTTTTGCAGGCATGTACTCACCTGATTAATTATCGAATTCAGCCTTGAAGTTCAAGTTAACCGGCTGACCCAAAGTTAATTGGGTTGTTTCATAGATCAAGGTCTCAAGTTGCTCAACTAATGGTCGAGTTAGTAACTGCCAATCTGAATTACTAATGTCAGAGCCATCACCATGGTAATCTTTTAATTGCACGATTTGATGAATCAAGCCGCTTGCTTCAAACATAGCTGGTGCAGGAATTACATCATATTGAATAGCAACATCATAGTAACTACCATTTTCTTCTGAATGCTCATCGTCACCGCTAACATCTAATTTTCTAATTCCTGGTCTAACGTCACTAATTGGTTTGGTATCTTCATCAACTAAATCATAATGAAATGCCTGTACGATAATATCTGTCTGTTTTTCAAAATCCATTATTTATTCTCCCCTAGATTACGTTCATATCTTTCAGGACGATCATAGTCATCTTTTAACTTGTCATTTTCATAATGATGGGTTGTTTCCATATTAGGAAAACCTTGCTGGCGTAAAGCTTCTAGCAAAACCATTGCTACAGAATTAGACAAGTTATAGCACCGAATGTTATCAGACATTGGGATACGTAAATTACGGTCATAGTATTCACGCATAAAAGTTTCTGGCAAACCAGTTGTTTCTTTACCAAAAACAAAGTAATAATTCTTGTTAGGATCAGTATAATCGACTTGTGCATAATTTTTTGATGAGAATTTAGAAATTAAATACATCTCATCATTAGGCCCTAAGGTCTTCAAAAAGGCATTCAAGTCATCATGTCTGCGTACATCGACCTTGTCCCAATAATCAAGACCTGCTCGCTTCATTTTTTTATTATCGATTTGAAAACCAAGTGGTTCAATCAAATCAAGGACAGTGTTAGTCCCCGCACAAGTACGAGCAATATTACCAGTATTAGCTGGCATCAATGGTTCATACAAAACTACATGATTAGTCATTCAAAAAACTCCTTATCAAAAAAAGCGTAGCTTTTAAGCCACGCTTTAAAACTATCTAGTATTTATTCGCTTTCGTCATGATCTGCATCCCCCGTGGTCGAAGAAACAGCATTCTCTTCAAAGAGTTTAGACTCTCTTCGATAATAATTGTACACGCGAGACACAATAATCTTCAAGATCGCATAAATTGGAATACCGAAAACTACACCCCATAATCCCCAGACGGCACTAGCACCAATCAAGAGTAAAATTGTTGTAATTGGGTGCATTTCCATTTTATTCCCCATTACCCATGGGCTAAGAATTCTTGATTCAATTGTTTGTTCAATAGCAAAAACAATTAAGACCTTAATTAACATTGAACCTGAAGTCATAATTGAAATTACAATTACAGGAATCATTGCTAATGGTGTACCAAAGTATGGGATTAAGTTCATAAACCCAGCTAAAATTGCCAAAGCCACGCCATATGGTAAACCAATTAGAATGTAACCCAATGAGAACATCACACCTACCCAAAAGGCAACAGTAATTTGACCACGGACATATGAAGCAACAGCATAGTTAATATCATATAATAATTTGCTAAAACTAGGTTGCCACTTTTCAGGTGCAAACTTGGTAATATATGGCCGCAGTTGATGACCATCTTTTAACATGAAGAATAAAATAAACGGTGCAGTTAACAAAGTCATAGCCACCATTGTAATAATGCTGACGGCAGATGAAATATTGCCGATAGTTGCATTGATGGTACTTTGTCCAGATTTAAATAAGGTCTTCTGCGTATTATCAATCATGCCTTTGATACTGCCTTTAAATGAATGTAAACGCGGATCTTGCAACGCATTTTGTGTTGCATTAACCGCATCATTCCAAATATGAGGCCAGTTCTTTATCAATGAATTAATCTGATTCTGTGCAATTGGAACCAAGATATTAATAATCCAAATTAATGCGACAACTACTAGTAAGAATAAAACTATAATTGTCACCACTCGCGGAATCTTAAATTTTCTTTCACACCAATCAACAACCGGATTCATGATATAGTACTGAATTACCGCTAATAATAATGGCGGTAAAATTGCACTAAAGAAGATCCAGGCAGGATTCAATACAAAAGATACTTTATTAAAGACCCAAATAATTAAAAAGAATAGCAGGACGTTTAATAAAACAATACTAAAACGATTATCTAAGAACCATTTTTTAAAAACAGTTCCACCCCTATGTTGGTTATTTTCCATCTATTCATCCTAATTTTTAAATGTGTTCATAAACAATATCATCATCAACCTTAAAATTAGGTAATGGTTGATCAATATCCGGATCAAAGTAGATCGCATTAGCAAGTGGCGTCTTAGAAACGGGACGGTTAAAGAACAAGGTTGCGTGTCCCAATGCCTTCATGTTGCTCTCTACCATCGGACCAACATAGTTTGCAACATAGGTTTGACCATCAACAGTGATTGTATCGCCTTTTTTAAAAACAAAACCACTAACTGGCGTCTCAGTACTGAATTTTTGAATGACAGAAACGTCTTCCAAATCCTTATTAGCACCCTCGCCAAATAAAATTACCATGCCATCTTTATTATCGACGGCCTTTTTACCAATTTTTTTAATATTTGCAATCCATTTCATAATATAATCTCTCCTTAAAAATAATTTTAGCATAAGAAAAGCTGCTTAAAAACTTAAGCAGCCCAAAATCGGCGATTATTTTTTGCTCAACAGGAAATCGTGTTTTTAAGCGTCTAATCCGCTTTCATGCTATACTTTATTTTAGACTTATTTTTATTTAGAGATGGAGGCCCACATATATGAAGGTTTTAATCGGAGGTTACACCAAAAAAACTTCCAAAGGGATTTATGAATTACCTATTACCGGTGCAGCAAATGATGCCCGTTTAGGCAAAGCTGAGAATATTATTAGCGTTGGTGGTCCAACTTATTTCCGAAAAGATGGTAATTTAATTTTTACTGTTAATAACGCTGGCGATAAAGGTGGAATCAGCGTCTTTCAATTAAGTGATCAAGGCGCAAACGAAGTTGACCACTATTTAACTCTAGGCTCTTCGCCAGCTTATGTAGGAATTAACCGCACCAAAAAGTTGATTTACACTGCTAACTATCATACTGCTGTCTTGTCCGTTTTCCGCTACAACGACAGTGGCAAGCTCGATCTAGTTGATACTATAACTCACAAAGCTGAAACGTTGGGTCCGCGTCCTGAACAAGTTGACGGTCCTCACCCTCACTTCTTTGATGAAACCCCAGCTGGTAACTTGGTTAGTTGTGATCTAGGCAATGATACCGTTGATTTTTATAGATTAGAAAATGATCAATTAAAACACATTGCTCAATATAAGTGCGAAACTGGCTTTGGTACACGTCATATCGTCTTCAGTAAAGATGGCAATTACTTCTACGTTGTCGGTGAACTTTCTAGTCAAATCAATGTCGTTAAATTTAACGAAGACACTTGGGACTTTGAAAATATTGCTACTTATAAGACAATTCCTGCTGATTTTACTGACCATAACGGAGCTGCTGCCTTATATATTAGTCAAGATGGCAAATATGTTTACACTTCCAACAGGGGACATAATTCAATTGCTGTCTTCAAAGTTAACGACGATCATACTTTGAGCCTGGTTCAACGTGTATCCACTTTTGGTGACTTCCCTCGTGATTTTAATTGGGATAAAGATCAGCGCTACGTCGTTGTCGCTAATCAAAATACAGATAATGCTACTCTTTACACAAGAAACGCTGGTACTGGTAGCCTAACTCCTATTCAAAAAGAAATTTCCGTACCAGAAGGCACTCGCGTTCTTTTCACCAAATAGTAATTAACATTAGTACCAAAGTCATGGCGCAATAGAACGTCATGGCTTTTTTATTCCTACAACTTAAAGTAAAATAGAAATAAATGAAACAAAATATAAGTCATGTGGTGATAAGTCAATGTAAATTGTAAATTTTATTTTTAATTAGTTTG
>NZ_PCYY01000016.1:0-43522 GCF_002553955.1 Lactobacillus sp. UMNPBX12 | reverse complement strand
GTAGAACATCACCTTGCCATGGTGGGGGTCGCGGGTTCGAATCCCGTCTTCCGCTCCAAGACAAAAGCTCATATTTGGATGAGCTTTTTATTTTTCCATATATGCAGTTTTAGATGTAAGAAAACTTTTTGAAATTTTTACAAAAAAGTATTGCAATGTATCAAAGAACTGCTATAATTATACTTGTTGTTGCGGAAGTAGTTCAGTGGTAGAACATCACCTTGCCATGGTGGGGGTCGCGGGTTCGAATCCCGTCTTCCGCTCCGAGATGGAAGCTCACGGAAGTGAGCTTTTTTTGTGCCTAAAATAAATTTATTTTTTGGGGCAAAATACCTTGCAATGAAAAATGCATTTGCTATAATTATATTTGTTGTTGCGGAAGTAGTTCAGTGGTAGAACATCACCTTGCCATGGTGGGGGTCGCGGGTTCGAATCCCGTCTTCCGCTCCAAGATAGAAGGCTCACCAAGTGGTGAGTCTTTTTTTACGGGAAATAGCTCAGTTTGGTAGAGCGCTACGTTCGGGACGTAGAGGTCGCCGGTTCAAGTCCGATTTTCCCGATATACAAGCTATCCGTTTGGGTAGCTTTTTTCTTTTTGTTATAATATCTTTTAAAACTTAAAGGGAGATTAAAAATGACGGCAACTACTGAAGAAAAATACAAATTATTAGTGGAGCAAGCTAGAGCTTTGATTGAGGGAGAAGATGATTGGATTGCTAATACGGCCAATTTGTCAGCTCTTTTGTTTAATTCGTTAAACGATGTAAATTTTGCGGGTGTTTATCGCTATGAAAATGGTGAACTGATATTAGGTCCATTTCAGGGGATGCCAGCATGTGTTCATATTCAAATGGGAAAAGGTGTTTGTGGTACGGCTGCACAAGCAAAAACAACGCAGATTGTTAAGGATGTACATGAATTTGCTGGTCACATTGCTTGTGATAGTGCTTCAAATTCGGAAATCGTTGTCCCAATTTTTAATCAGGGAAAACTTTGGGGCGTCTTTGATTTTGATTCGACCAAGCTAGCTAATTTTGACGAAATTGATAAAAAGTATTTAACTGAAATAGCGAAAGCAATTTTTGCGTAATTATTAGAATTGGACATAATGAAGTTGAAGATAAGTCAAATTGTTTTACTTACTGACAAAAGAAAAGTAAAATACCATAACGTATTTTAAAGGGTGGTGTTTGTATGGAAAATTCATATAGTAAGAGCGTTAATCAAGTATTGAAAATTGCACGTGAACAAGCACAAAATTTTCATCATCGCTTGATTGGCACAGAACATGTTTTATTGGCTCTAGTAATTGAAACTGACGGTGAAGCAGGAAAAATCTTGCGTTCATGGGGATTAACACCAACTGCAGTACGTGAAGAAATTGAACGTTATACCGGTTATGGCTCTGCCCCTAAGGCAAGCTACATGGAAATGTCACCACGTTTGAGTTTAGCTTTGGATTATGCTAGAAGACGAGCTAATGACGATGGAGTTAAGGAAGTTAACACTAATCATGTTTTGCTGGGAATTACTGCAAGTGAGCAGGTTTTATCAGCAATGATTTTGAAAAACTTGAATGTTGATATTCCTCGCTTGCAGCAGGATGTTGAAGACAGTTTGAGTCAAGACCAAGACTTTGGTGATTCAGCTAATTGGCTGGGTGATGATAACACGACGACTGGTCAAAAGAAGAGCAAGAGCACTACTCCTAACTTAGATAAGGTAGCAGTTAATTTAAATCAACGTGTGCGTAATGGCGAGATTGATCCGGTGATTGGCCGTGACCAAGAAATTAAGCGTGTGATTCAAATTTTGTCTCGACGGACTAAGAATAATCCTGTCTTAGTTGGTGAACCAGGAGTTGGTAAGACTGCTGTTGCTGAAGCGATTGCAACTGAGATTGTCAACAAAAAAGTGCCACAGGATATGCTTAAGAAACGGGTAATGGCCTTAAATTTAGGTAGTTTAG
This sequence comes from Lactobacillus sp. UMNPBX12, assembly GCF_002553955.1. Classification (NCBI taxonomy): domain Bacteria; kingdom Bacillati; phylum Bacillota; class Bacilli; order Lactobacillales; family Lactobacillaceae; genus Lactobacillus; species Lactobacillus sp. UMNPBX12. The sequence goes on along the minus strand of NZ_PCYY01000016.1, from coordinate 41,553 downwards.
TTGCTGGGACTAAGTATCGTGGTGAGTTTGAAGACAGAATGAAGAAAATCCTGAACGAAGTCACCAAGGATGGCAATGTCATTCTCTTTGTTGATGAAATGCATACTTTAATTGGTGCTGGTGGTGCTGAAGGTGCAATTGATGCTTCTAATATCTTGAAGCCTTCGCTTGCTCGTGGCGATATTCAAATGATTGGTGCAACTACTTTTAATGAATATCAAAAGTACATTGAAAAAGATCAAGCTTTGGCACGTCGTTTTCAACAAGTGCGCTTAAGTGAGCCTTCAAGAGATGATACTTTGACAATTATGCGTGGCTTGAAGTCGAAATATGAAAAGTTCCATCATGTGACTATTTCTGATGAGAGCTTGAAGGATGCAGTTGATTTGTCAACGCGCTATATTTCGGATCGCTTTTTGCCAGATAAGGCGATTGACTTAGTAGATGAAGCTAGTGCCGCAGTTAAGATTCGTAATAACATTAGCAATGATGCTGAGCTAGAAAAAGTTAATGAGCAAATTAAGAAACTGATTACGCAAAAGAATATGTCTGCCGCTAGTCAAAACTTTGTTAAAGCTGCTCAATTGCAGGATGAGCAGAACAACTTAGAAATGCAACGTGAAGCAATGGTAGAGAAGTTGAAAGACAAAGTTAGTGCTAAAGCTGTGGTTGAGCCAGAAGATATTGCTAAAGTGGTTTCCGACTGGACTGGCGTCCCTGTTACTCAAATGAAGCGTAATGAGTCACGGCAATTGGCTAACTTGGAAAAGATCTTGCATCAACGCGTGATTGGACAAGATAAAGCTGTTTCTGCAGTTGCCCGTGCTATTCGTCGTAGTAGAAGTGGCATCAAGGATGAGCGACGTCCAATTGGATCATTCCTTTTCCTAGGACCAACTGGAGTTGGTAAGACAGAATTGGCTAAATCAGTTGCAGCAGCAATGTTTGGCTCGGAAGACAATTTGATTAGGCTAGATATGTCTGAATATATGGACCAAATTGCTTCAAGCAAATTAATTGGCTCGGCACCAGGCTATGTCGGTTATGAAGAAGGCGGTCAATTATCTGAAAAGGTTCGTCGTCATCCGTACTCGGTTATTTTGCTTGACGAAGTAGAAAAAGCTCATCCAGATGTCTTTAACTTGCTTTTGCAGGTTTTAGATGAAGGATTTTTGACTGACTCCAAAGGTAGAAAAGTCGACTTTAGAAATACAATTATAATCATGACTTCTAATTTAGGTTCTCGTTCGCTCTTTGATAATAAGGCGGTCGGCTTCAATGCAGATAATGCAGATCCAGCCAAGGCGAGATCAGCTAAAGTTGAACAAGCAATCAAACAATTCTTCCGCCCAGAATTTTTAAACAGAATCGATGAAACTATTATTTTCGATGAACTAGATAAGAAGCAGCTGCGCAATATTGTAACTTTGTTAACGCACAAGCTGGTAGTTCGTTTGCAAAAGAAGGGTATCGAATTGAAGCTATCACGGGCAGCACTGGATCAGATTGCACAAGATGGTTATGATCCAGAAAATGGTGCTCGACCATTGAGAAGAGCAATTCAAAATGATATTGAAGACAAGATTGCCGAGATGCTGATTGTAGGCGAAGTTAAGTCAGGCGACACTTTGAAAATTGGTAGTCAGCATGGACATTTGAAATTTGAAGTAGTTAATCCGAAGAAAGAAACTGTAAAAGTCAAGTGATATTGGTGCTATACCTTGACAAAATGCTGAAAATATAATATAATTTTTGCTGATTTAAAAAGACTGAGATTCAGGATTTTGCTGATCTATTGTCCAGCAAAATGATAAGGGACAAAAACGACAATTGTTGTTTTTGTCTTTTTTATGCCTAAAATTGCAGTTTTTTGAATTTGTAACAGAAATGTAATATTTGCTTTCTTAGACAGAAAGGATGTTTTTCCTTGTTAAATGGACACGTAGTGAACTACGGTAAACATCGAACTAGACGTAGCTTCTCCCGCATTAAGGAAGTATTGAAGTTACCTAACTTAACTGATGTTCAAACCGAATCATATAAGTGGTTTCTTGATAAAGGCATTAAAGAAGTCTTTGATGACATTATGCCGATTAGCGATTTCTCAGGTAAGCTTTCATTAGAATATGTTGGCTATAAATTGCAAAAGCCAAAGTATACAGTTGATGAAGCCCGTAACCATGATGCAACTTATGCTGCACCAATGCACGTTACCTTGAAATTGACTAACCAAGAAACTGGTGAAATTAAGACTCAAGATGTTTTCTTTGGTGATTTGCCATTAATGACCGAATCAGGTTCATTTATTGTTAACGGTGCTGAAAGAGTTATCGTTTCACAATTGGTAAGATCACCTGGTGTATATTACACTGGCGATTATGACAAGAATGGTCGTCAAATCTTTGGTACTACTGTTATTCCTAACCGTGGTGCTTGGCTTGAATATGAAACCGACGCAAAGAACGTTTCATTTGTTCGTGTAGACCGTACTCGTAAATTGCCTCTTACTGTATTGATTAGAGCAATGGGTATTGGCTCTGACAGTGACATTATTGATATGTTTGGTCAAAGTGATACTTTGCAATTCACTTTGGACAAGGATGTTCATAAGAACCCAGCTGACTCACGTGTAGCTGAAGCCTTAAAAGATATCTATGAAAGACTTCGTCCAGGTGAACCAAAGACTACTGATTCTTCACGTTCACTTTTGTATGCCCGTTTCTTTGATCCACGTCGTTACGATTTAGCACCTGTAGGTCGTTACAAGATCAATAAGAAGCTTTCACTTAAGAACCGTTTATACGGTCAAACTTTAGCTGAAACTTTAGCTGATCCAGATACTGGGGAAATTGTTGCTAAGAAGGGTACTGTAGTTACCCACGAAGTAATGGATAAGTTAGCTCCATACCTTGATCGTGATGACTTTAAGATGGTAACTTACCAACCTTCAAAGGAAGGCGTATTACCAGATCCTATTACAGTTCAAGAAATTAAGGTTTACTCAAAGGTAGACCCTGAACGTGAAGTTAAATTAATGTCAAATGGTCATATTGCTGATAACGTTAAGCATTTGACTCCAGCTGATGTTTTAGCTTCAATCAATTACTTCTTTGCATTGCAAGATGAAATTGGTACTACTGATGATATCGACCACTTGGGTAACCGTCGTATTCGTCGTGTTGGTGAACTTCTTCAAAACCAATTTAGAATTGGTTTGGCACGTATGGAACGTGTTGTTCGTGAAAGAATGTCAATCCAAGATCCTTCAACAGTTACTCCACAACAATTGATCAACATTCGTCCAATTGTTGCAAGTATTAAGGAATTCTTTGGTTCATCACAACTTTCACAGTTTATGGATCAACATAACCCATTAGGTGAATTGACTCATAAACGTCGTATGTCAGCCTTAGGGCCTGGTGGTTTGACCCGTGACCGTGCTGGTTATGAAGTTCGTGACGTTCACTATACTCACTATGGTCGTTTGTGTCCTATCGAAACTCCAGAAGGTCCTAACATTGGGTTGATCAACTCACTTGCTTCATATGCGATTATTAATAAGTATGGTTTTATCGAAACCCCATACCGTCGTGTTTCTTGGAAGGACCACAAGGTTACTGATAAGATCGACTATTTGACTGCTGACGAAGAGGATAATTACATTATCGCTGGTGCCAACACTCCATTGAATGATGATGGTTCATTTAAGGAGAAGTTGATCTTGGCTCGTCAAAAGGAAGATAACGTCGAAGTTTCTCCAGATAAGATTGACTACATGGACGTTATTCCTAAGCAAGTTGTTTCTGTCGCTTCAGCATGTATTCCATTCCTTGAAAACGATGACTCTAACCGTGCTTTGATGGGTGCAAACCAGCAACGTCAGGCTGCACCATTAATTAATCCGCATGGTTCACTTGTTGGTACTGGTATGGAATACCGTGCTGCACACGATTCAGGTGCTGCTTTAATCGCTAAGGCTGCTGGTGTAGTTGAATACGTTGATGCTAATGAAATCCGTATTAGACGTGAAGATGGTACTTTGGACAAATACACACTTGAAAAGTACCGTCGTTCAAATAACTCTAAGTCATACAACCAAACTCCTAATGTTAAATTAGGTGATCAGGTTGACAAGAGTGATGTAATTGCTAACGGTCCAACTATGGATCATGGCGAACTTGCTTTAGGTCAAAACCCATTGATTGCCTTCATGACTTGGAATATGTACAACTATGAAGATGCCATCATGCTTTCTGAACGATTAGTTAAGGATGATGTTTATACTTCAATCAGTATTGAAGATTATGAATCAGAAGCTCGTGACACTAAGTTAGGTCCAGAAGAAATTACTAGAGAACTTCCTAATATTGGTGAGGATGCTTTGAAGGATCTTGATGCTGATGGTATCGTTCGTGTTGGTGCAGAAGTCCACGATGGCGACATTTTGGTAGGTAAGGTAACTCCTAAGGGTGTAACTGAATTATCTGCTGAAGAAAGATTACTTCACGCTATTTTCGGTGAAAAAGCTCGTGAAGTTCGTGATACTTCACTTCGTGTACCACACGGTGGTGGCGGTATTGTTCAAGACGTTAAGGTTTATACTCGTGAAGCCGGCGATGAACTTTCACCAGGTGTTAACACAATGGTTCGTGTTTACATCGCTCAAAAGAGAAAGATTCAAGTTGGGGACAAGATGTCTGGTCGTCACGGTAACAAGGGTACTGTTGCTGCAGTTGTTCCAGAAGAAGACATGCCATACTTACCAGATGGTACTCCAGTAGATATTTGTTTAAACCCAATGGGTGTTCCATCACGTATGAACATCGGACAGCTTCTTGAATTGCACTTAGGTGCAGCTGCTCGTCAATTGGGCATTCACGTTGCAACACCAGTATTTGATGGTGCTGACGAAAATGACGTTTGGGACACAGTTCGTCAAGCAGGTGTTGATAAAGATGGTAAGACCGTTGTTTATGATGGTCGTACCGGTGAACCATTCCACAACCGTGTATCTGTAGGTGTTATGCACTACTTGAAGTTGACCCACATGGTTGACGACAAGATCCACGCACGTTCAATTGGGCCTTACTCATTGGTTACTCAACAACCACTTGGTGGTAAAGCACAATTTGGTGGTCAGCGTTTTGGTGAAATGGAAGTTTGGGCCCTTGAAGCTTATGGTGCTGCTTACACATTGCAAGAGATTTTGACTTACAAGTCAGATGACGTTGTTGGTCGTGTAAAGGCATATGAAGCTATTGTTAAGGGTGAAAAGATTCCTAAGCCAGGTGTTCCAGAATCATTCCGTGTTCTTGTTAAGGAACTTCAATCATTAGGTTTGGATATCCGTGTTCTTGATATGAACCATAATGAAATTGAACTTCGTGATATGGATGAAGACTCAAGTGAACACTTGAACATCGATACTTTGTCACGGATGGCAGAAGAGCAAGAAAAGAAGAAGTTAGCCGAAGAAACTGGAAAATCAGAAGATAAAGACAGTAAAGAAAATGCAGATAAGCCGGTAGCTCCTGCAGATGAGTCTGACGATAAAGTTTCTAAATAGTAGGAGGTTAAACTTTTGATCGACGTAAATAAGTTTGAAAGTATGCAAATTGGTCTTGCATCACCTAACAAGATCAGAAGCTGGTCATATGGTGAAGTTAAAAAGCCAGAGACCATCAACTACCGTACTTTAAAGCCTGAAAAAGATGGCTTATTTGATGAGAGAATTTTTGGACCAACAAAAGATTGGTCATGTGCTTGTGGTAAGTACAAGGGCGTTAGATACCGTGGTATCGTTTGTGACCGTTGTGGTGTTGAAGTTACTTCTTCAAAGGTAAGAAGAGAACGTATGGGTCATATTGAATTGGCTGCACCTGTAACTCACATTTGGTACTTTAAGGGTATCCCATCAAGAATGGGATTAGTTTTGGACATTTCTCCAAGATTACTTGAAGAAGTTATTTACTTTGCTGCATACATTGTAATTGATCCAGGTGATACTGACCTTGAACCTAAGCAATTATTAACTGAAGCTGAATACCGTGAACAAAAAGCTAAGTACGGTAACCGTTTTGAAGCTAAGATGGGTGCTGAAGCTGTTCGCGATTTGCTTAAGAAAGTTGACCTTGATAAAGAAGTTAAGGATTTGAAGAAAGAACTTCAAACTGCCACTGGTCAAAAACGTACGCGTGCAATTAGACGGTTAGATATCTTGGATGCCTTCAAGAATTCAGGTAACAAGCCTGAATGGATGGTAATGGATGCCGTTCCAGTAATTCCACCAGATCTTCGTCCAATGGTTCAACTTGAAGGTGGCCGTTTTGCAACTTCAGATTTGAACGATTTGTACAGACGTGTAATCAACCGTAACAACCGTTTGAAGAGATTGCTTGATTTGAACGCACCTAATATTATTGTTCAAAACGAAAAGCGTATGCTTCAAGAAGCTGTTGATGCTTTAATTGATAACGGTCGTCGTGGTCGTCCAGTTGTTGGACCAGGTAACCGTCCATTGAAGTCACTTTCACATATGCTTAAGGGTAAGCAAGGACGTTTCCGTCAAAACTTGCTTGGTAAGCGTGTTGACTACTCTGGTCGTTCAGTTATCGATGTTTCACCAAAATTGAAGTTCTATCAATGTGGTGTGCCACGTCCAATGGCTTTGGAATTGTTCAAGCCATTTGTAATGCATGAATTAGTTAAACGTGGAATTGCATCAAACATCAAGAATGCTAAGCGTAAGATTGACCGTGAAGATGACGATATCTGGGATGTACTTGAAGATGTGATTAAGGAACGTCCAGTTCTTTTAAACCGTGCACCTACTCTTCACCGTTTGAGTATTCAAGCCTTTGAGCCAATCTTGGTACCAGGTAAGTCAATTAGACTTCACCCATTAGCTTGTGAAGCCTACAATGCCGACTTCGATGGTGACCAGATGGCTATTCACGTACCACTTTCTGATGAAGCTGTTGCTGAATCAAGATTGTTAATGTTGGCTGCTCACCACATTTTGGCTCCTAAGGATGGTAAGCCAATTGTTACTCCATCGCAGGATATCGTTTTGGGTAACTACTGGTTAACTCAGGCCGAACGTGGTCGTGAAGGTGAAGGTATGATCTTCAGCTCACCAGCAGAAGCTGCTGTAGCTTACGAAAATGGCGATATTCACTACCATACCATTATTGGTATGTCTGCAGATGCTATGCCTAAAAAGCCATGGCCTAAGGGACATGAACACGGCATCTTTATTACCACTTATGGTAAGATTGTCTTCAATCAATTGTTCCCAGATGATTACTTCTATATCAATGAACCAACTGAAGAGAACTTGAACAATCCGTTGGATGCTAAGTACTTCTTAGGTGAAGGCGAAGAGATTGATAAGAAGATCGATGAAGTAGGCGATGATTTAATCGCTAGTCCATTTAAGGGAAGCTTCTTGTCAGATTCTATTGCTACTATTTACAAGTATTACAAGGTTCAAAGAACTTCAGAATACTTGGATGATTTGAAGAAGTTAGGCTACACTAGCTCAACTACTTCAGGTATTACTATTGGTATGACTGACGTTCCAGAAATCCAAGATAAGGATGAAAAGGTAGCCAAGGCACGTAAACAAGTTGATGTTGTTTCTAAGCAATTTAGACGTGGTTTGATTACTGAACAAGAACGTCACGACCGAGTAATTAGTATTTGGAATGCATGTAAGGACAAGATCCAAAACGAAATTGCACAAATTCACGCACCTCGTAATCCAATTTCAATCATGGCAGACTCAGGTGCCCGTGGTAACATTTCTAACTTTACTCAGTTAGCCGGTATGCGTGGTTTGATGGCCACTCCTAACGGTGGTTTGTTCGAAATTCCTGTTACTTCAAACTTTAAGGAAGGTTTGTCAGTATTGGAATTGTTCATGTCCACTCACGGTGCTCGTAAGGGTATGACTGATACTGCATTGAAGACTGCTCAGTCAGGTTACTTGACTCGTCGTTTGGTTGATGTTGCTCAGGACGTTATTATTCGTGATGACGATTGTGGTACTGATCGTGGTATTACAGTTAGTGCCATCATGGAAGGTGACGAAATGATCGAACCATTATTTGACCGTTTGGTTGGTCGTTTCACTGCTGAGACTGTTAAAGATCCTGAAACTGGCGAAACTATTGTCGGCAGAGATGTCATGATGGATGAAAACATGGCACACAAGATTTGTGATGCAGGTGTAACTCACGTTAAGATTCGTTCAATTCTTACCTGTGATACTCCTCACGGCGTATGTCGCAAGTGTTACGGTATGAACCTTGCTACTGGTGAAGAAGTTGAAGTTGGTGAAGCAGTTGGTACTGTTGCTGCTCAATCAATTGGTGAACCAGGTACTCAGCTTACTTTGAGAACTTTCCACAACGGTGGTGTTGCCGGTGCTGAAGATATCACTCAAGGTTTGCCTCGTGTGCAAGAATTGTTTGAAGCACGTAACCCTAAGGGTCGTGCAACCATTTCTGAAGTTGATGGTGTAATTGATTCAATTCAAGAAAACCCAGCAGAACATACTCGTGAAATTACTGTTAAGGGTAAGATTGATACTAGAAGCTACAGTGTTCCTTATACAGCTTCAGTTGCTGTTAGCGAAGGTGACTACGTTCATCGTGGTGACAAGTTAACTCTTGGTTCTGTTGATCCTAAGGAATTGATTCAAGTTACTGATACATTAACTACTGAAAAGTACATCTTAGCTGAAGTTCAAAAGGCTTATAGAATGCAGGGTGTAGACATTGCCGACAAGCACGTTGAAGTGTTAACTCGTCAAATGCTGCAAAAGGTTCGTGTCCTTGATCCAGGTGAAACTGACATCTTGCCAGGTGAAGTTATGGATATTGGTCAATTTAGAGACCGCAACAAGGAAGTTATTATTTCTGGTGGTATTCCAGCAACTGCTCAAAGCGTTATCTTGGGTATTACTAAGGCTGCTTTGGAAACTAACAGTTTCTTGTCAGCTGCTTCATTCCAGGAAACCACACGTGTTCTTACTGATGCATCTATTAGAGGTAAGAATGATCCACTTCTTGGACTTAAGGAAAACGTTATTATCGGTAAAATTATTCCAGCTGGTACTGGTATGCCTGTATACCGCAGCATGGAACCTGAAGCTGACGTTAAGAAGCCAGATTCAGTATACTCAATTGCTGATATTGAAAAGCAAATGAAAGAAAAGGATAAAGCTAAGCAAGACTAAGCTTTATTGAAAATAAATAAGCATTTCCAATCTTTTAAGAGCGGGAATGCTTATTTTTTGTCTAAAAAATTAATTGGGTTAGTACTAATCCTAGGAAAATATATGGAATAAATGGATAGCGATGGTTAATAGGAGTTTTTTCAATAAGAAAAATTGCAATTACCAAGATTGAAGCAAATAGAAAAACTAAATTGGCAAATGATGGGGTGAAGTAGCAAGCGATAATTAAGTAAATTAATAAATCGCCTAGCCCCATTTTTCTTTGCATTATGCTATAGCTAAAAATTCCTAGCAATAATGTAAAAGAGATCCAGTCGATTAATGTAAAAGCTGCAAATTGGTTGAATAAAATCGCAACGCTAATGGCTGGAATTAGTAGGGGAAGATCAAATTCTTGCTTTTGATAATCAGAGATTGCAACGACTAAAAGCGAAAAAAGCAAAATAGCGGTAATAATGTCCTGTGTCTTACTAAAATCGAGTAAACAAAAGGCAAAGCCGCCAATTAATTCAAATAAAAATAATTCAACTGGAATTTGTTGATAACAATAACGACATTTTCCTTGAAGAAAAAGATAAGATAATAATGGAATTTCATCCAAAATTGATAATTCAAGGTGACAGTTGTTGCACTGAGAACGTGAGTAAATAAAATTTTTATCATTCCAGTGCTCGTAAACTACTGCTGCGTGAGAAGCCAAGCAACTTCCAATTATAAAGTTAGTAAAAATAAATAAGTATTTCAAAAAAACACCTCCACTATTTATTACGCAAAAATAGCCGATTTTTCTTTTTTTATTTTGAAAAAGTTTGCTTTCTGCTTAAAACCGAGTACAATAGTCTTTGTATGTTTTGAACAGTCTATTCGTGAGTAAAAAAGAAACTCCCGGATGTGTGAACGAAATAGTATTTTAGGAGGAAAAATTAATGCCAACCATTAATCAATTGGTAAGAAAAGGCCGTCATTCAAAGGTTACTAAGTCAAAGTCACCTGCTTTGAATTACAGCTACAACAGTATGAAGAAGGAATCAGTATTCAACCCAGCTCCACAAATGCGTGGTGTTGCAACTCGTGTGGGTACTATGACTCCAAAGAAGCCTAACTCAGCTTTACGTAAGTACGCTCGTGTTCGTCTTTCAAACTTGATCGAAGTTACTGCTTACATTCCAGGTGAAGGACACAACTTGCAAGAACACTCAGTTGTTTTAATTCGTGGTGGTCGTGTAAAGGACCTTCCTGGTGTTCGTTACCACATCATTCGTGGTGCCCTCGATACTGCTGGTGTTGATGGCAGAAAGCAAGGCCGTTCTAAGTACGGTACTAAGAAAGATTAAAGGAGGAGTTAAATAATGCCTAGAAAAGGTCACGTAACTAAAAGAGACGTTTTAGCAGATCCAGTTTACAACTCAAAGCTTGTTACCAAGTTAATTAACCACTTGATGATTGATGGTAAGAGAGCTAAGGCATCTTCAATCCTTTACGATGCTTTCAACATTGTTCAAGACAAGACTGGTAAGGAACCACTTGATGTATTTGAAGAAGCTATGAACAACGTTATGCCAGTTTTGGAAGTTAGAGCTCGTCGTATCGGTGGTTCAAACTACCAAATCCCAGTTGAAGTACGTCCTGAAAGAAGAACTACTTTAGGTTTAAGATGGCTTGTTTCATACGCTCGTTTACGTAACGAACACACTATGGATGAACGTTTAGCTAACGAAATCATCGATGCTTCAAACAACACTGGTTCAGCAGTTAAGAAGCGTGAAGACGTTCACCGTATGGCTGAAGCTAACCGTGCATTTGCACACTACCGCTTCTAATTCGTTAGTTTTATTTTAAGGAGAGAATAATTTATGGCTAACAAGCGTGAATTTCCATTAGCAAAGACACGTAACATTGGTATTATGGCCCACATCGATGCGGGTAAGACTACTACTACTGAACGTATCCTTTACTACACTGGTAAGATCCACAAAATTGGTGAAACTCACGAAGGTGATTCACAAATGGACTGGATGGATGAAGAAAAGGAACGTGGTATCACTATTACTTCTGCAGCCACTACTGCACAATGGAAGGACTACAGAATTAACATCATTGATACCCCAGGACACGTTGACTTCACTATCGAAGTTGAACGTTCACTTCGTGTTCTTGATGGTGCCGTAACTGTTCTTGATGCCCAAGCTGGTGTTGAACCACAAACTGAAAACGTATGGCGTCAAGCTGAAACTTACGGTGTTCCTCGTATTGTTTTCGTTAACAAGATGGATAAGATCGGTGCTGACTTCGATAAGTCAGTTAAGTCATTGCACGAACGTTTAAACGCTAATGCCCATGCTGTTCAAATGCCAATTGGTTCAGCTGACACTTTTGAAGGTGTTATCGACTTAATCAACATGGTTGCCGACATCTACGACGAAGATAAGCTTGGTTCTAAGTGGGATACTGTTCCAGTTCCTGACGAATACAAGGAAGAAGCTGAAGCACGTCGTAACGACTTAATTGAAGCCGTAGCCGATGTTGATGACGGCATCATGGAAAAATTCCTTGGCGGTGAAGAAATTTCTAACGATGAATTAAAGGCAGCTATCCGTAAAGCTACTTTGGACTTGAAGTTCTTCCCAGTTTACGCTGGCTCAGCCTTCAAGAACAAGGGTGTTCAAATGATGCTTGACGGTGTTATTGACTACTTGCCATCACCACTTGACGTTAAGCCTTACGTTGCTCACAATCCTAAGACTGGTGATGAAGTTGAACTTATGGCTGACGATAAGAAGCCATTTGCAGCTCTTGCATTCAAGATCGCTACTGACCCATTCGTAGGTCGTTTGACTTTCATCCGTGTTTACACCGGTTCTCTTGAATCAGGTTCATACGTATTGAACGCTTCAAAGAACAGTCGTGAACGTGTAGGTCGTTTGCTTCAAATGCACGCCAACTCAAGAACTGAAATTCCAGAAGTATTCTCAGGTGATATCGCTGGTGCCATCGGTTTGAAGAACACCACTACTGGTGACTCATTAACTGACCCAGATCACCCACTTATTTTGGAAAGCTTGAAAGTTCCAGATCCAGTTATCCAAGTATCAGTTGAACCTAAGTCAAAGGCTGACCGTGATAAGATGGACGTTGCTTTGCAAAAGCTTACTGAAGAAGACCCAACTTTCCGTGCTGAAACTAACCCAGAAACTGGTCAAACCTTGATTTCAGGTATGGGTGAACTTCACCTTGACATCATGGTTGAACGTATGAGACGTGAATTTAACGTTGATGCTAAGATTGGTGAACCACAAGTTGCTTACCGTGAAACCTTCACCAAGGAAGCTAAGGCACAAGGTAAGTTTGTTCGTCAATCAGGTGGTAAAGGTCAATACGGTGACGTTTGGATTGACTTTACTCCTAACGAAGAAGGTAAGGGTTACGAATTCGAAGATGCCATCGTTGGTGGTGTTGTTCCTCGTGAATTCATTCCTTCAGTTGACCAAGGTTTACAAGAAGCTATGAAGAATGGTGTTCTTGCAGGTTACCCATTGATCGACGTTAAGGCTAAGCTTTACGATGGTAGTTACCACGAAGTCGACTCATCAGAAGCTGCCTTCAAGGTTGCTGCTTCACTTGCTTTGAAGAATGCTGCTTCAAAGGCTGGCGCAGTTATCTTGGAACCAATTATGAAGGTTCAAGTAACTACTCCAGAAGAATACTTAGGTGATGTTATGGGTTCAATCACTGCTCGTCGTGGTACCATGGAAGGTATGGAAGACAGAGCAGGTGCTAAGATCATCAACTCATTTGTTCCACTTTCAGAAATGTTTGGTTACGCAACTACTTTGCGTTCATCAACTCAGGGTCGTGGTACATTTACTATGGTATTTGATCACTACTCACCAACACCTAAATCAATTCAAGCTGACATCATTAAGAAGCGCGGCGGAGATGCTGAATAGCTTCCGTTAAGAACTGATTAATGCAGTTAGCTTAATTGAAAACAATTTCATATAAAAAAGAGTTATCATTTTTATTTTGATAACTCTTTTTTTGTAAATAAATTTAAGAAAAAAGTCGTAAACCCTTGATATTTAAGGAGGGACAAAGTACAATAGTCTTTGTGCTTATGGGACAGTGTGCCCTTAAGTGTGAAAATTGTTGTAAAGCGTTGACGCAAAAGGTTGCGGCACGCCAGGCTGCATTGCCACAGTGGCGTGCGGGGAATTTTTGCCGAGCGAGTCATCTTTTAAAGAAGACGTTAAGGAGGTAATTTAATGGCAAGTCAAACAATTCGTATTAGACTTAAGTCTTACGAACATGGTATTCTCGATGAATCAGCTGCTAAGATCGTAGCTACTGCAAAGAGAACTGGTGCTGAAATTTCAGGTCCAGTTCCTCTTCCAACAGAAAGAACTTTATTCACAGTTCTTCGTTCACCACACATGAACAAGGACTCACGTGAACAATTCGAAATGCGCACTCACAAGCGTTTAATCGATATTTTGAATCCAACACCAAAGACTGTTGATTCATTAATGAAGCTTGATCTTCCAAGCGGCGTAGACATCGAAATTAAGTTGTAATTTAAATAGAAAGAGGTGTAAACATGACCAAAGGAATCTTAGGAAGAAAAGTTGGTATGACTCAAATCTTTACTAAAGATGGTGTCCTTGTTCCTGTAACAGTTGTAGAAGCAACTCCTAACGTTGTTATGCAAGTTAAGACTGTTGAATCAGACGGTTACGAAGCTGTTCAATTAGGTTACCAAGACAAGCGTGAAGTTTTGAGCAACAAACCAGAAAAAGGTCATGCTGATAAGGCAAAGACTTCACCTAAGCGCTTCATTCGGGAAATCCGCGGTGTTGAGCTTAAGGACTATGAAGTCGGCTCAGAAGTTACTGTGGATACATTTAAGGAAGGTGACGTTGTAAACGTTACTGGTACTTCAAGAGGTCATGGATACCAAGGTAACATCAAGCGTTGGGGCCAATCAAGAGGACCAGAAACCCACGGTTCAAGATACCATAGAATTCCTGGTTCAATGGGTTCCATCATTAACCGTGTACCAAAGGGCAAGCGTTTGCCAGGTCACATGGGTATGAAGAAAGTTACCATTGAAAACTTAGTAATTGAAAAAGTTGTAGCAGACAAGAACGTATTGATGATCAAGGGCAATGTTCCAGGTGCTAAGAACTCATTAATCGTTGTTAAGACTGCTTCTAAAGCTGTTAAGGCTGATAAATAGGAAGGAGGACTAGAATGGCTAATTTAAAAGTTATGGATCAAAACGGTAAAGATTCTGGTGAAGTTACTTTAAACGATAAAGTTTTTGGTATTGAGCCTAACGAAAGTGTCGTTTTTGAAGCAATCATTAGACAAAGAGCCGGTAAGCGTCAAGGTACCTCAAAGGTTAAGAACAGATCTGCCGTTCGCGGTGGTGGTAAGAAGCCTTGGAGACAAAAGGGTACTGGTCGTGCTCGTCAAGGTTCTATCAGATCTCCACAATGGCGTGGTGGTGGTACAGTATTTGGCCCAACACCTCGTTCATACGCATACACGATGCCAAGAAAGCAACGTCGTTTGGCTATTAAGTCAGTTCTTTCCCAAAAGTTGATTGACAATGATTTAATTGTTTTAGATAAGTTGACTATGTCAGCTCCTAAGACTAAGGAATTAGTATCAATGTTAAACGGCTTAAATGCTGACGGTAAAGTTTTAATTGTTTCAGATGATAACAATGTACAACTTTCCGCAAGAAACTTGACTAAGGTTAAGGTTGTTCCAGTTAATGGCTTAAACGTTGAAGATGCTGTTAACTATGGCAAGTTGATCTTAGATCAAGATGCTGTTAAGAAGATCGAGGAGGTTTTGGCTTAATGGACGCACGCGATATCATTTTAAGACCTGTCATTACTGAAAAGTCCACGAACTTAATGGATGATAAGAAGTACACATTCGACGTGCTTTTAACTGCAACCAAGACACAAGTTCGCAATGCTGTTGAAGAAATCTTCGATGTTAAAGTTAAGAACGTAAACATTATGAACGTTCGCGGCAAGGACAAGCGAGTAGGTCGTTACACTGGTAAGACCGCTCGTCGTAGAAAGGCTATCGTTACTTTAACTAACGATTCAAACGACATCAAGATTTTCCAAGACGATAACACAGAAGACAACAAGTAATAGGAGGTCAGTCAATTGGCTATTAAGATTTACAAGCCAACCACGAATGGTCGTCGTCATATGACTTCTTCCGACTTTGCTGAGATCACTAAGACAAAGCCTGAAAAGACTTTACTTGAATCTCAATCACATACTGCAGGTCGTAACTCATATGGTCATATCACTGTAAGACACCGTGGTGGTGGTCACAAACAAAAATACCGTATCATCGACTTTAAGCGTAACAAGGACAACGCAAAGGCAGTTGTAAAGGCTATCGAATACGATCCAAACAGAACTGCTAACATTGCTTTGCTTCACTACACTGATGGTATCAAAGCTTACATCTTAGCTCCTAAGGGCTTAAAAGTTGGCGATGTAGTTGAATCAGGTGATTCAGTTGACATTAAGCCAGGTAACGCTTTGGAATTAAAGAATATCCCAACTGGTACTTCAATTCACAATATCGAATTAAAGCCAGGCAAGGGTGGCCAACTCGTAAGAAGTGCTGGTGTTTCAGCTCAAGTTTTAGGTGCTGATGGTGATTACACTTTAGTAAGATTACAAAGTGGTGAAGTTCGTAAGATTTTGTCATCATGCCGTGCAACTATCGGTACTGTTGGTAATGAACAACACTCATTGATTCAATTAGGTAAAGCTGGTCGTAAGCGTTGGTTGGGCAAGCGTCCACAATCACGTGGTTCTGTAATGAACCCTAACGATCACCCACATGGTGGTGGTGAAGGTAAGGCTCCAGTTGGTCGTCCTCAACCTATGACTCCATGGGGCAAGAAGGCACGTGGTATTAAGACTAGAGATACCAAGAAGGCCAGCGAGAAGTTAATCATTCGTCACCGTAAAGGTAGCAAGTAGTAGAAGGAGGGTTAATTAATGAGCCGTAGTATTAAAAAAGGTCCTTTTGCTGATGCATCATTGTTAAAGAAGGTTGATGCACAAGCAGATGCAGATAAGAAGCAAGTTATTAAGACTTGGTCACGTCGTTCAACTATTTTCCCTTCCTTTGTAGGTTTGACTATAGCTGTTTACGATGGTAGAAAACATGTCCCAGTATATGTAACTGAAGACATGGTTGGTCATAAGTTAGGTGAATTTGTTCCAACAAGAACTTTCCACGGACACAAATCCACTGATGATAAAGCCACAACACAAGCTTAGAGGAAGGAGAAACATCTAAATGGCAGAACAAATTAGTTCAGCTAAGGCTGAAGCAAGAACTGTTCGCATCGCTCCAAGAAAAGCTCGTTTAGTCGTTGACTTAATTCGTGGCAAGAGCGTTGCTGAAGCATTAGCAATCTTGGAATTTACGCCTAGAGCTGCTTCCCCAATCGTTGAAAAAGTTTTGCGTTCAGCTATTGCTAACGCAGAACATAACTACGATCTTGAAAGTGCAAACCTTTACGTATCAGAAGCTTATGTAAATGAAGGTGCAACTTTGAAGAGATTCCGCCCACGTGCTAAGGGTATGGCTTCTCCAATTAACAAGAGAACCAGTCACGTAGTTGTAGTAGTTTCAGAAAAGAACGATTAAGGGAGGTATATTAATGGGTCAAAAGATTAACCCAAACGGTTTTCGTCTCGGTGTTATCCGTGATTGGGAATCAAAATGGTATGCTGACAAGGGATACAAAGAAACTTTAAATGAAGACCTTCAAATCAGAAAATTTATTTCAGAAAAGTTGAAGGATGCCTCAGTATCTACTGTTGAAATTGAACGTGCAGCTAACAGAATCAACATTTCAATTCATACTGCTAAGCCAGGTATGGTAATTGGTAAAGGTGGTTCTGAAGTTGAAGCTTTGAGAAAACAATTAAATGCTTTAACTGGTAAGCAAGTTCACATTAATATTGTTGAAATTAAGAAACCAGATCTTGATGCTAAGTTAGTAGCAGATAGTATTGCTCGTCAACTTGAAGCTCGTATTGCTTTCAGACGTGCTATGCGTCAAGCTACTCAAAGAGCTATGCGTGCTGGTGCCAAGGGTATTAAGGTTCAAACTTCAGGTCGTTTGAACGGTGCCGATATGGCAAGAAGAGAATGGCACACAGAAGGTCGTGTTCCATTACAAACTTTGAGAGCTGATATTGATTACGCTTGGGTAAATGCCTTCACTACTTATGGTGAAATTGGTGTTCAAGTTTGGATCAACCGTGGCGAAATCTTACCTACTCGTAAGAATAAGCCAGCTTCAAAGCCAGCGAAGGGAGGAAATAGATAATGCCTTTAGTACCAAAGCGAGTAAAACACCGTCGTGAATTCCGTGGTAAGATGCGTGGTGCTGCTAAGGGTGGTAAATATATTGCCTTTGGTGAATATGGTCTTGAAGCCCTCGAATCACATTGGATTACTAACCGTCAAATCGAAGCAGCTCGTGTTGCTATGACTCGTTACATGAAACGTGGCGGTAAGGTTTGGATCAGAATTTTCCCTCAAAAGTCATACACTGCTAAAGGTGTTGGTGTACGTATGGGTTCAGGTAAAGGTGCACCAGCAGGTTGGGTAGCTGTAGTTAAGAGAGAAAAGATTATGTTCGAAATTGGTGGTGTTGATGAAGCAACTGCTCGTGAAGCTTTACGTCTTGCTTCAACTAAGTTACCAATTAAGACTAAGTTTGTAACTAGAAGTTCGGAAGTAGGTGGCGAATCTAATGAAGGCTAAAGATATCAGAGCATTAACCACTGATGAAATGTTAGAAAAAGAAAAGCAATACAAAGAAGAACTCTTCAATTTGCGTTTCCAACAAGCAACGGGTCAATTAGAAAATACCGCTCGCTTGAGCAAAGTCCGCAAGAATATCGCCAGAATCAAGACT
Organism: Lactobacillus sp. UMNPBX12; assembly: GCF_002553955.1. Lineage (NCBI taxonomy): Bacteria > Bacillati > Bacillota > Bacilli > Lactobacillales > Lactobacillaceae > Lactobacillus > Lactobacillus sp. UMNPBX12. The sequence goes on along the minus strand of NZ_PCYY01000016.1, from coordinate 23,332 downwards.
ATTCTGAGCGAAAAAGCGTTAGAAAACAATTAATGGAAGGGAGCTATTAACTTGAGCGAAACAAACGAAAGAAATCGTCGTCACGTATACCAAGGTCGTGTAGTTTCTGATAAGATGGACAAGACTATCGTTGTAGTTGTTGACACTTACAAGAACCACCCTGTTTACAACAAGCGTATTAGATATTCAAAGAAGTACTACGCACAAGACGAAAATAACGAAGCTAAAGTTGGCGATACTGTACGTATCATGGAAACCCGTCCATTATCTCGTAAGAAGCGCTTCCGTTTAGTAAAGATTGTTAAGAAATCTGTTTAATTTGCGGATTTAGTGAGGGGAGGATTACACAGTGATTCAAAACGAATCCCGTTTAAAGGTTGCTGATAACTCTGGTGCCAGAGAACTTTTAGTTATTAGAGTCTTAGGTGGTTCAAAGCGTAAGACCGGTAACATTGGTGACATCGTAGTATGTACTGTTAAACAAGCAACACCAGGTGGCGTTGTCAAAAAAGGCGACGTTGTAAAAGCTGTTATTGTTAGAACTAAATCAGGTGCACGTCGTGAAGATGGTTCATACATCAAGTTCGACGAAAATGCTGGCGTAATTATCAACGCAGACAAGAGCCCACGTGGTACTCGTATCTTTGGGCCAGTTGCACGTGAGTTACGTGAGAACGACTTTATGAAGATCGTCTCTCTTGCTCCTGAAGTCTTATAATTGATAGTGAGGTGCACTGATGTTCGTTAAAACTGGTGACAAAGTAAAAGTTATTGCCGGAAAAGATAAAGGTAAAGAAGGTACTGTTCTTTCTGTTAACGTTAAGAAAAACCGTGTAGTGGTTAAGGGCGTTAACAAGATTAAGAAGCACCAAAAGCCTTCACAAAGCAATGCTAATGGTGGTGTAGTTGAATCAGAAGGTTCAATTCACGCATCAAACGTTAAAGTAATTAGTAGTAAAAAAGAAGATAAGTAGAAGGGAGGACACACATGGCAAGTTATTTAGCTAAGGAATACAACGAAAAGGTAGCTCCTGCATTAGAAGAAAAGTTTAACTACAAGTCATCTATGCAAGTACCTAAGATCGACAAGATTGTTTTAAACATGGGTGTTGGTGATGCAGTTTCTAACGCCAAGAACTTAGATGAAGCAGTTGAAGAATTAACTTTGATCTCAGGTCAAAAGCCATTAATCACTAAGGCCAAGAAATCAATCGCTAACTTCCGTTTACGTGAAGGTATGTCTATCGGTGCTAAGGTAACTCTTAGAGGCGACAGAATGTACGATTTCTTGTACAAGTTAATCAATGTTTCTCTTCCACGTGTTCGTGACTTCCGTGGTGTATCAACTCGTTCATTTGATGGTCGTGGTAACTACACTTTAGGTATTAAAGAACAATTGATTTTCCCAGAAATCGATTTTGATAAGGTAAACCGCACTAGAGGTTTAGATATTGTTATCGTAACTACTGCCAACACTGATGAAGAAGCTCGTGAACTTTTGACTCAATTTGGTATGCCGTTTGCAAGATAGTGGAGGACATTAATGGCTAAAACATCACAAAAAATCAGAAATCGTCGTCCTGCTAAGTTCTCTTCACGCGAATATACACGTTGCGAGAGATGTGGTCGTCCACACTCCGTATACCGTAAATTCGGGTTATGCCGTATTTGCTTAAAGGAATTAGCACACAAGGGTCAAATCCCTGGTCTTAAAAAGGCTAGTTGGTAGTATACGGTTAGGAGGATAGCTTAAATGGTCATGACAGATCCAATCGCAGATTACTTGACTAGAATCAGAAATGCCAACATGGCAAAACACGATTCAGTTGAAATTCCTGCATCAAACATTAAAAAGTCTATTTCAGAAATTTTGAAACGTGAAGGCTTCATCCGTGATTACGAAGTTGCAGATGATAACAAGCAAGGCGTTATCAAGGTATTCTTGAAATATGGTCCAAATGGAGAACGTGTTATCTCAGGTTTGAAGCGTATTTCTAAGCCAGGTCTTAGAAACTACGTTGGCGCTGAAGACTTACCTAAAGTTCTTAATGGCTTAGGCATTGCCATCGTTTCTACTTCTGCTGGTGTTATTACCGACAAGGAAGCAAGACAAAAGAACGTTGGCGGCGAAGTAATTGCCTACATTTGGTAATACTGACAGAAAGGAGAACAATCAATGAGCCGAATCGGTTTAAAGACTATTGAAGTCCCTGACAGTGTCACTGTTACCAAGGAAGGCGACAATATTACTGTTAAGGGCCCAAAGGGTGAATTAACTAGATACTTCGATCCAAAGATTAAGTTTGAACAAAAAGATGGTGAAATTAACTTTTCACGTTCAAGCGAAAGCGACAAAGCACTTCACGGTACTGAAAGAGCTAACTTAGCTTCAATGATCGAAGGTGTAGTTGACGGTTATAAGAAGACTTTGAAGTTAATCGGTGTTGGTTACCGTGCACAAGCACAAGGCAACAAGATTACTTTAAATGTTGGTTATTCACACCCAGTTGTATTGACTGCACCAGAAGGTGTTTCTGTAAAGGCAACTTCAGCAACTGATGTAGAAGTTGAAGGTGTTTCAAAGCAAGATGTTGGTCAATTTGCAGCTGAAATCCGTGCCGTACGTCCACCAGAACCTTATAAGGGTAAAGGTATTCGTTATGTTGATGAATACGTACGTCGCAAGGAAGGTAAGACTGGTAAGTAATAAGTAGTTATTTTTGAGGTGAAATTGTGATTTCTAAACCAGATAAAAACAAGTTACGCTTAAAGCGTCATAGACGTATTCGTGGAAAAATTTCTGGTACTGCTGAGCGCCCACGCTTAAGCATTTTTCGTTCAAATAAAAACATCTACGCTCAATTAATTGATGACGTAGCGGGTGTTACGCTTGCAAGCGCCTCAACTTTGGATGAAAATGTATCAGATGCAACTAAAGTAGAACAAGCTGCTGCTGTAGGTAAGGCAATTGCTGAAGCTGCAAAGGCAAAGAACATTTCTACTGTTGTATTCGACAGAAGTGGTTACTTATACCACGGCCGTGTTCAAGCATTAGCTGATGCTGCTCGTGAAAACGGATTAGATTTCTAGGAAAGGAGAATTAACACATGGCAAACCGCAATGATTCTCGTAACAATCGCAGAAACAAAGACGATATCGAAGATCAATTAGTCGCTGTCAACCGTATTACTAAGGTTGTTAAAGGTGGCCGTCGCATGAGATTTGCTGCTCTTGTTGTTGTTGGCGACAAGAAAGGCCGTGTAGGTTTTGGTACTGGTAAAGCTCAAGAAGTCCCAGAAGCAATCCGTAAGGCTGTAGAAGACGGTAAGAAGAAAATGATCAATGTACCTAAAGTTGGTACTACTATTCCTCATGAAGTTATTGGTCACTACGGTTCAGGTAACATTTTATTGAAACCTGCTGAAGCTGGTTCTGGTGTTGCTGCTGGTGGTGCCGTACGTATCGTTATGGATATGGCTGGTATCTCAGACGTAACTTCAAAGTCACTTGGTTCAAACACTCCAATTAACGTTGTTCGTGCAACTATCGATGGTTTGAAGAAGCTTAGAACTAGTGAAGAAGTTGCAAAACTTCGTCAACCTGAAAGAGCTTAAGATTAGGGAGATCATAGATGACTGATTTAAAGATTACTTTAATTAGAAGTGTTGCTCACCGTCTACCTCAACAAAGAAAGATCGTTAAAGCTCTTGGTTTAGGTAGAGTGGATAGTACTGTTGTTCTTCCAGACAACGCTGCTACTCGTGGTGCATTATTAAAGATTGCTCACTTAATCTCTGTTGAAGAGATTAACAAATAGAATATCAAGGAGGTGCCAAATTAATGAAGCTTCATGAATTACATTCTGCTGAAGGCTCACGTCGCAATAGAAAACGTGTTGGTCGTGGTACTTCAAGTGGTTACGGTAAAACTTCAGGCCGTGGTCAAAAGGGTCAATTAGCTCGTCAAGGCGGTCATACTCGTTTAGGTTTTGAAGGTGGTCAAATGCCATTATTCAGAACTATGCCTAAGCGTGGTTTTAAGAACATTAACCGCAAGGAATATGCAATTGTAAACTTAGATGATTTAAACAAGTTCGAAGACGGCAGTGAAGTAACTGTAGAATCACTTAAAGATAATGGCTTAGTAAAGAAAGAATTGTCAGGTGTTAAGTTACTTGGCAAGGGCGAATTAAAAGTTAAGTTAACTGTAAAGGTTAATAAAGTTTCCGCATCTGCTAAGCAAGCAGTTGAAGCCGCTGGCGGAACTGTTGAGGTGATCTAATGTTTTCGACCTTGAAGAACGCCTTCAAAGATAAAGAAATTAGAAATAAGCTCTATTTCACGCTCTTTATTCTTTTGCTGTATCGGATCGGTGCAAACATTACCGTTCCCGGTGTTAATGCGAAGGCGATCACGCAGGTTGCGCAAACTGGTTTAGTTCCAATGCTGGATACTGTATCTGGTGGTGGACTAGATAACTATTCAATATTTTCTTTGGGTGTTTCTCCTTATATTACGGCTCAGATTGTTATCCAGCTGCTACAGATGGATATTGTTCCTACGTTAGTAGAATGGGGAAAACAAGGTGAAGTAGGTCGACGTAAAACAAATCAAGTAACTAGATATTTAGCATTAGTTGTTGCTTTTATCCAGAGTATTGGTATTACGTTAGGCTTTAACGCTTTAACTCAAATGGGTTTGGTAAAGAATCAAACACCACAGACTTATATAGAAATTGCTATTATTATGACTGCTGGAACTATGTTATTAACATGGTTGGGTGATGAAATCACTGATAAGGGTCTAGGTAATGGTATCTCAGTAATTATTTTTGCTGGTATTATTGCAAGACTACCAAGTGGTCTATGGCAAATTTATAAGGAAGAAATTATTAATAATAGTGCTAGTGATCGTTGGCAAGGCATTTTGTTCTTCATCGCGGTTATAGTTGCAATCCTTATCGTAACTCAATTTGTTACATGGGTTGAACAAGCTGATCGTCGTATTCCAATTCAATATACGAGAAGAGCGACGATGAGTGGTTCTGAAAGTTTTCTACCATTAAAGGTTAATGTATCTGGAGTTATTCCGGTTATTTTTGCCAGTTCATTTATTGTTACACCGGCAACGATTTTAATGGCCTTTCAAAGAACCCAGGGCGATCAACAATGGTTTAAAGTAATGAACCAAATCTTTAGCTTACAAACTACTCCTGGGGTAATTATCTACACTCTTTTAATTATCTTATTTACATTCTTCTACGCTTTCGTACAGGTCAACCCTGAGAAGCTAGCAGAAAACTTACAAAAGCAGGGTGCTTATATTCCTAGTGTATGGCCAGGAAAAGACACTCAGGATTATATTTCAAAGATGTTGATGAAATTATCAACAGTAGGTTCATTATTCTTGGGCTTAGTTGCTTTACTGCCTCAATTGGCTACTAACTTTTGGAATCTCCCAAGTTCCATTGGTTTAGGAGGAACAAGTCTTTTAATTGTGATTGGGGTTGTTCTCGAGTTATCTCGTCAAATTAACGGCTTGTTAATGAAGAGAGAATATGTTGGATTCATCAGATAGGAACGGATAAATGATTAACTTAATTCTTTTAGGGTTACCAGGTGCTGGTAAAGGTACAGCATCAGAGCGAATCGTTGATAAATATCACTTAACTCATATTTCAACTGGGGATATGTTTAGGGAAGCAATGGCTAACAAGACGAAGGTTGGTCTTGAAGCTAAGAGTTATATCGATAAGGGTAATCTAGTACCCGATGAAGTTACTGCAAAGTTGGTTGAGGAACGTTTAAGTCAACCTGATATTAAAGAAGGTTTTATCTTAGATGGTTTTCCAAGAACCACTGTACAAGCAGAACTTTTAGATGGTATTACAAAACGTTTGGAGAAACCTTTAACAAATGTCATTGCGCTTGAAGTTGACGAAGACACTTTGATTAAGCGTTTATCAGCAAGATACATGTGTAAAAATTGTGGAGCTACTTACAACAAGCTTTCCAAGCAGCCAAAAGTTGAGGGCACTTGTGATCGCTGTGGTGGCCATGAATTTTATCAACGTGAAGATGATAAACCAGAAGTTGTTAAGAATCGTCTTGAAGTTAATGAAAAGATGAATGCACCTTTGAAGGACTTTTATCAGAAGAAAGGCTTGCTCACTGTAATTAATGGTGAACAAACTCCAGAAAAAGTCTTTGAAGATATTGATGCGGTATTGAGTAATAATCAATAGAAGAAAAATTTGTATAATTTTTTATCCGTGTTATAATTTCAAAGTATATGACTGTTTAATTGCGGAGGAACAACTTTGGCAAAAGATGATGTCATTGAAGTAGAAGGTAAGGTAGTTGATACCTTACCTAATGCTATGTTTAAAGTTGAATTGGAAAATGGAGCCACAATTTTAGCACACGTTTCTGGTAAAATTAGGATGCACTACATTCGTATTTTGCCGGGAGACCGTGTGACTGTGGAATTATCTCCATATGATTTAACTAAAGGTAGAATTACGTATCGGTTTATAAAGTAATATAACGGAGGGAAACATGAAGGTTAGACCATCTGTTAAACCAATGTGTGAACATTGTAAAGTTATCAAGAGACATGGCCGTGTGATGGTAATTTGCTCAGCAAATCCAAAGCACAAGCAACGTCAAGGTTAGAAATAGAGGGGGTGTAGTTTATGGCTCGTATTGCTGGTGTTGACTTACCAAGAGATAAAAGAATCGTTATCGCTTTAACTTACATTTACGGTATCGGTGAAGCAACTGCCAAGAAAATTTGTGCTGATGCTGGAGTATCTGAAGATATTCGTTCAAAGGATTTAACTCCAGAAGATCAAGAAAAGCTTCGTGCTGAAGTTGACAAGTACCGTGTTGAAGGTGACTTACGTCGTGAAGTAAGCATGAACATTAAGCGTTTAGTTGATATTGGTTCTTACCGTGGTATTCGTCACCGCCGTGGACTTCCAGTTCGTGGCCAAAATACCAAGAACAATGCTCGTACTCGTAAGGGTACTAAGAGAAATCGTTAATTTTATTTATAAGGAGGTTTATTGATGCCTGCAAAGAAAACAGCACGTAAGCGTCGTGTGAAGAAGCATGTTGAAAGCGGTGTAGCACACATTCACTCAACGTTTAATAATACTTTAGTCATGATTACTGACGTTCAAGGTAATGCAGTTGCTTGGTCTTCAGCTGGTGCATTGGGCTTTAAGGGTAGTCGTAAGTCTACTCCATTTGCAGCTCAAATGGCAGCTGAAGCAGCAGCTAAGAGTGCAATGGACCAAGGCATGAAACATGTAGAAGTTTCAGTTAAAGGTCCTGGTGCTGGTCGTGAATCTGCTATTAGATCACTTCAAGCAACTGGTCTTGAAATTACTGCAATTCGTGACGTTACGCCAGTTCCTCACAATGGTTCCAGACCACCAAAACGTCGTCGTGTTTAATTTTGTCCTTGATATAGGACGTAACGTTTTGAAAGGGGCCCAGTAATGATTGAATTTGAAAAACCAAATATTACCGTTGTTGAACAAGAAGATTCTTACGGTAAGTTTGTTGTTGAACCACTTGAGCGAGGCTTTGGTACTACTTTAGGTAATTCTTTAAGAAGAGTATTACTTACTTCTATTCCAGGTACTGGACTTGTTTATGTGCAAATTGATGGCGTTTTACACGAGTTCTCAACAGTTCCTGGCGTCAGAGAAGATGTAACCAAGATCATCTTGAACTTGAAGAAACTTGAATTAAAGTCTCTTTCAGATGAACAAAAGGTTATTGAATTGGACATTGAAGGTCCAGCCACAGTAACTGCTGATGATCTTAAAGTTGATGCAGACGTTCAAGTCTTGAATCCGGATCAATATATTTGTACCATTGCTGAAGGTGGACACTTGCATATGGAACTTGCCGTAAAGAATGGTAGAGGTTATGTTGCTGCAAGTGACAATAAGAGTGATGACATGCCAATCGGAGTTATCCCAGTTGACTCTTTATTCTCACCAATTAAGAAGGTTAACTACCAAGTTGAATCAACTCGTGTTGGTAAGAGAGATGACTTTGATAAGCTCACTTTTGAGATTTGGACTGACGGTTCAATCAAGCCTAATGACGCCCTTAGTTTTGCTGCTAAAATTTTAGTTGAACACTTTAAGGTATTTGAATCAGCAGATGCAAATGCTAAATTCAGCGAAGTAATGGTGGAAAAGGAAGACGATAAGAAGGAAAAGAAGCTTGAGATGACTATCGAAGAGCTTGACCTTTCTGTTCGTTCATATAACTGCCTGAAGCGTGCTGGCATTAATACTCTTCAAGAGTTAACTGACAAGACAGAATCAGATATGATGCGTGTACGTAACTTAGGACGTAAATCATTGGAAGAAGTTAAAAATAAATTAACCGACTTAGGTCTTTCACTTCGTCAAGAAGACTAAGCTTAGGTGAATAAAGGAGGCAAATCCATGGCATACCGTAAATTAGGTCGCGATAGTGCTCACAGAAAAGCAATGCTTAGAGAAATGACTACTCAATTAATCATGAACGAACGCATTGTTACTACTGAAACTCGTGCTAAAGAAGTTCGTAAGACTGCCGAAAAGATGATCACTTTAGGTAAGCGCGGCGATTTAGCAGCTAGAAGAAAGGCTGCTGCATTTGTACGTGACGAAGTTGCAGATGTTCACGAAGAAAAAGATGCAGTTGTTGTTAAGTCAGCATTGCAAAAGCTTTTCAGTGATGTAGCACCTCGTTACAAGGACCGTAATGGTGGTTACACCAGAATTTTGAAGTTAGCCGTTCCTCGTAAGGGTGACGCTGCTCCAATGGTTATTCTTGAATTAGTTTAATTTAGAGTAACACAACTTAATACGTATTAAGAATTATCCATGAAAGTGAGAATAAGCGTAAAGATGATGGCGCAAGCTTAGTCTAGCTTAGATGATAAAAATCATCCCTCTTCATGGGTGATTTTTTTTGCTCTTTTTTTCTGTTACAATTGCTAATAAGCGATTTAAGAAAGGAAGTGGAAAAATGCCAGTAGATAGTGCTGTTGAATTTAAGGATGTCTCATTTACCTATCCCGATACTAAAAAAGCGATTCTTGATCAGATTAGTTTTAAAATAAAAAGAGGTTCCTGGACATCTTTGATAGGTCACAACGGTAGCGGTAAGTCCACAATTTCTAAATTAATTAATGGGTTACTTTTGCCTGATTCTGCTAATAATTCTAGAATCACTGTTTTAGGAATGACGTTAAATCAAAAGACAGTCTGGGATGTTAGGGAAAAAGTCGGTATTGTATTTCAGAATCCAGATAATCAGTTTGTTGGAGCTACTGTTGGCGATGATGTTGCTTTTGGGCTTGAGAATAGAGCTGTTCCTCGGGAGCAAATGGTAAAAATAGTCAGAAAAGTTTTAGCAGACGTTGGAATGCTGGATTATATAGATGCAGAGCCAGCTAATCTTTCTGGTGGACAAAAGCAAAGAGTAGCAATTGCAGGTATTCTTGCCGTAGAACCGAAAATTATTATTTTAGATGAATCAACTTCGATGCTTGATCCTAAGGGGAGAGAGCAGGTGCTAAAAATTATTAAGCATTTAAAGAAAGAGAAGAATTTGACAGTTATTTCGATTACACATGACATTGATGAGGCTAATATGGCTGATGATGTGATCGTCTTAAATGATGGCAAGATTTTAGCTCAAGGAACTCCAACGGAAATTTTTGGTAAAACTGAAATGTTGCAAGAAATAGGGCTAGACATTCCATTTGTACAAAAATTAATAAATAAATTAAATGAAGTGGGAATTTCTGTACCTAAAAATATAAAAACGAAAGATGAGTTGAAACAATATCTATGTCAATTAAATTTGAAAAAGTAAATTATATCTATTCTCCCGGAACTTCAATGGAGAAAAAAGGATTAGATAATGTTTCATTTGAATTAACTGAAAATAGTTTTGTTGCATTGGTAGGTCATACCGGTAGTGGTAAGTCGACTTTGATGCAGCATTTTAATGCATTACTGAAGCCGAGTTCAGGAACAATTGATATTGCTGGTTATCATATTACTGCTCAAACAGGAAATAAGAATTTGAAAAAGTTACGCAAGCGGGTTAGTTTGGTTTTTCAGTTTCCTGAAGCACAGCTTTTTGAAAATACTGTGCTTGAAGACATTGAATTTGGTCCTAAAAATTTTGGAGCAACCGATGATGAAGCTAAAAGTAAAGCTTTGAAATGGTTGAAGCGAGTAGGATTGGATGAATCGCTAGCAAATAAGTCGCCATTTGAGTTATCTGGAGGACAAATGCGGCGTGTTGCAATTGCTGGGGTAATGGCTGATGAACCAGAAATTTTATGCTTAGATGAGCCAGCAGCGGGGTTAGATCCTAAGTCTCGTAAAGAAATGATGAAATTATTTGTTGATTATCAAAAAGCAGGTCATACTGTAATCTTGGTTACGCATAATATGGATGATGTGGCCGAATATGCAGATGATGTTTTAGTGATGGAACATGGTAAATTAATTAGACATGATGCGCCTAAGGCGATTTTTACTAATAAAAACTGGCTAGAAAAGCACTATTTGAGTGAACCAACGGCTAGTCTTTTTGCCTCAGATTTGACGAACTTTAACTTTAAAGATAAACCGTTAACACTGGATCAGCTTGTTAATGAAATTAAGAAAAATTTGCGAGGGTAGTTTATGAGTAAGATAATTGTAGGACGTTATATTCCGGGAGATTCTCTTATTTATAAAATGGATCCTCGGAGTAAATTATTAGTTACCATATTATTTATATTGGCTATCTTTTTAGCTAATAATTCAATAACTTATGCGATTGTGACCATTTTTTGCTTCTTAGCTGTAGTTGCTACAGGATTAAATGCAAAAGTATTTTGGGATGGCGTTAAGCCTTTGATTGGTTTAATTTTCTTTACGTCGCTTTTGCAATTGTTTTTTATGACTGGTGGTCATATTTATTGGCATTGGTGGATTTTTTCATTATCTAGCTACGGTTTGATTAATGCAATCTATATTTTTATTCGTTTTACATTAATTATTTTAATTTCAACAGTAATGACAGTTACTACAATGCCACTTGAAATTGCTGATGCGATGGAATGGCTGCTTAAGCCGCTTAAGTTGTTTAAAGTGCCGGTGGATAAAATTGCGTTAGTAATTTCAATTGCGCTTCGTTTTGTACCGACTTTGTTTGATGAAACTTTTAAAATTATGAATGCGCAAAGATCACGTGGAGCGGACTTCAATGACGGTGGTTTAATTCAACGTGCTAAGGCAATTACGCCCATTTTGGTTCCGTTGTTTATTCAGTCTTTAGAAACGGCAATTGATTTATCTACAGCAATGGAATCACGTGGTTATCGTAGTAGTGAAGGACGAACTAAATATCGCGTTTTAAGTTGGTCAAAATATGATTTAATTGCATTATTTTATTTTGTACTGTTAGTCGGATTACTATTAACTTTTAGGACATATTAGAAATATGACAACAAGATATAAAATGACGATGGCTTATGATGGTCATCTTTTTCATGGCTTTCAACTTCAACCAGACCAGCGAACTGTTCAGGGGACAATTGAAGATGCGTTGAAGAAAATGACTAAGGGGCAGCGTGTGATTGTGCAGGGGTCAGGTAGAACTGATGCCGGTGTACATGCGGTTGGACAGGTAATTCATTTTGATTATCCTGGTAAAACTATTCCAGCCAATCGAATGATTTTGGCAATGAATTCTATGATGCCAACCGATATTATCTTTGATGATTGCCAAATTGTTGATGAGAATTTTCATGCGCGTTATTCGATTAAGGGAAAATGGTATCGCTATCGTGTTAGTTTAGATCATTTTGTTAATCCTTTTAAGCGTTTTTATACTGGTCATTTTCCGTATCCATTAGATATTGAAAAAATGCAGGTTGCAGCTCAGGACTTATTGGGTAAGCACGATTTTACCAGTTTTGCGGCCAGCGGTGGTCAAATTGAAGATAAAGTTCGGACCATTTATTATGTAAACATTACTAAAGACGAAAAAGAAAATGAAGTAATTTTTGATTTTATTGGTTCAGGCTTTTTGTATAATATGGTACGGATTATGGTAGCGGCGCTACTGGAAATTGGTAATGATCGTAGGCCAATTCATGACTTGCAACGAGTAATTGCTGCCAAGGATCGTCAAGAGGTAAGACAAACTGCTCATGCGAGTGGTTTGTACCTTTATCATGTTTTTTACGATGAAATCCCACAAAAATATCGTTTAGAACAGCATTTATAATTGACTTTTTATCTAAAAGGACGTACTCTAGTATAGTATGTTTGTCCACGATAGGCCCCGGAAACTTATTGTTTTCAAACTGCAAATAAACGGAGGAATTTAAATTGCGTACTACACCATTAGCAAAATCTAGTGAAATCGAACGTAAGTGGTACATTATTGATGCAACTGACGTAACTCTTGGTCGTCTTTCTGCAGCTGTTGCCACTATTTTGAGAGGTAAGAACAAGCCTCAATACACACCTAATGTTGATACTGGTGATAACGTTATCGTTATCAACGCATCAAAGATTAGATTGACTGGTAAAAAGGCTTCAGACAAGTTCTACTACCACCACTCATCATGGCGTGGCGGCTTGAAGGCCGTATCTTACGGTGAATTGCTTGCTAATAACCCAGTTAAGATGGTTGAAATCTCAGTTAAGGGTATGCTTCCAAAGAACACTCTTGGTCACCATGAATTCATGAAGATGCATGTTTATGCTGGCGAAGACCACAAGCACGAAGCACAAAAGCCTGAAAAGTTAGATATTAACAAATTAATCTAGGAGGTTATACAATGGCACAACAAGCTGCATACACAGGTACTGGTCGCCGCAAGAATTCAGTTGCGCGTGTTCGTTTAGTACCAGGTAACGGTAAGATCACTGTTAACGATAAAGATGTTGATCAATACATTCCATTCCCTAACTTGGTTAAGGACTTGAAGCAACCATTAACATTAACTGAAACTGAAGGTCAATACGACATTCACGTTAATGTTAACGGTGGTGGTTTCTCAGGTCAAGCTGGGGCTATCCGTCTTGGTATCGCTCGTGCTCTTCTTGAAGTAGACCCAGACTTCCGTGGTCCACTTAAGAAGGCAGGTTTCTTAACCCGTGACCCAAGAATGAAGGAAAGAAAGAAGCCAGGTTTGAAGAAAGCCCGTAAAGCTTCACAATTCTCAAAGCGTTAATCTTTGGATTTTACGTTTATATACAAGAAAAAGCATCGCGAAAAGCGATGCTTTTTTTGTGGAGGTTACTATGCACATATAAACATCTAGTACAAATAATATATTCTACAACTTCTAAAAAAACTTAACCAATTTACATTTTAAGCAACTTTTTCTTAAATTGTTTTTTACTTGATAACCATATTTTGTTCAAACTATTCGCGTATTCTATTACTCAATCGATAGGACGAACAAAGAAAGGAATTATCAAGATGAAGAATAAAAATAAAGTTAAACTACTAACAATAGCGACATTGCTTACTACTTTTTTAATCAATACAGGAATTCAGTCATCTAATCAAATAGAAAATAATACTGCACAAGCAGCGACAAATAAGAAAAAAACTAAACCATCGGGGCAAAAGCCTAATGGTAAGTCTGGTAAGGGTGGTCCAAATACTCAATCATATGATTATAAGGGGACTTTAAAAGCTTCGCTTAATGTAAAATCTGGTACTACTAAGGTTGGCAAGAAGACAATTACTAATAACAAAACTGACCAAAATGTAGCTCTTGTACAAAAGAACGATAAATTGAGTTTAGATGGTACTAAACTGAAGAAAACGAGCAATTCTAAAAATGATGATAGTGCTAATTTCTATGGTTTAGACTCAATTTTATTGGCAGACGGTAAAAATGCGGTTGCGACAGTTAAAAATGCTACTTTAACTTCTAAAGCAACAGGTGCTAATGGTATCTTTGCTACTAATAAAGGTACCGTTAATGTATCAAACACCAAGATTAAGACTACTGGAAAAGCCCATTCAAGAGGCTTAGATGCAACTTACGGTGGTAAGATCAATGCCAATAAGGTAAAGATCTCAACTAAAGGTGATCACTCGGCAGCAGTTGCAACTGATCGTGGTGGTGGTACAGTCACAGTTAAAAATGCTAAAGTAACTACTAAAGGTACGGGATCACCTCTAGCATATTCAACAGGTACTATCAATTTTAATAATGTGACCGGTACTGCAAGTGGTAGCCAAATCGCTGGGATGGAAGGCTATAATAAGATTTATTTAGTCAATTCCAATCTGACATCGACCAATAATAAAATTTCAGGTTCTGATTCAATTAAGAATGGTGTGATTATTTATCAATCAACTTCTGGGGATGCAGAAACATCATCAAGTAAGAGTGCAGATTTCCAAGCTAAGGACTCTACTTTAAAAACCGCGATTACTAGTGGTGCAATGTTTTACGTAACTAACACTACAGGCAAAATCACTTTAGAAAATACTAAACTGAATTTTAATAATAGCAAAGTAGATTTATTAAATGTAGCCGGTAATAATTCTAATGGTTGGGGTACTAAGGGTAAAAATGGTGGTCATGTAACTCTGACAGCTAAAAACCAAACCCTAAAAGGTAATATTGTAGTCGATAGCATTTCAAGTGCTAATGTGAAGTTGACAGATGATTCAACTTACACTGGCAAAACTAGTATTGTGGCTAATAAATATGCTACAAGTTCATCCAAGAGCAAGACACCATTGACTATCAGCGTTGGGTCAAATTCAAAATGGATAGTTACAGGTAACTCAACTGTCACAAATTTAAATTTAGCTGATGGTGGTGAGATCGTCGATTCTCAAGGAAACAAAGTAACAATTATTGCTAATGGTAAAACTGTTCAAAAGGGTACAAGTTCCTATGCAGTAACGGTGAAAGGAAGCTTTACAACTAATTAATAATAAAATCTCTAGATAATCTATCTTCACTAAACAGATTCATTTTCAAGCAATATCAACTTGCAAACAAACTATAACTTAAATTTTTCTTCATTAGGAAAGGCATTCAATAGAGTGCCTTTTCTTTTTGCAGAATAATTATTTCCTGGGTAATATTTGACGAAAAATGATATTTTTTGATAAATTAGGAAATAATCAGGCAAATAAAGGAGTGGGACAATAATCATGCAAATTAGAAAATACCAAGAGTCAGACTTTTCGACATTATGTGAAATACATGATCCAGCCAGAAAACAGGAGCTTGCAGTGGCTAATTTAACCGCTGCATTTATCCCATTTAAAATTGCATCTCAAAAAGAGGGACTATTTGACGATTATCAAGTATATGTTGCTCAAAAAGATAAGACTACAGTGGGTTTTGTAGCCTTCAATGATGAAGAGTTAGGATGGCTATATGTAAAACCAGAATATCAGCATCAAGGAATTGGCAGTCAATTAATCGATTTCGCAATAAAAAATGCAGGAAGACCGTTCTATTTAGAAGTACTAGAAGGAAATCCTGCACAAAAATTATATTTAGCCAAAGGCTTTAAGACTATTCAACACGAAAGTGGTAAGATGCCAGGCAATGAGAGCTTTCATGTTGAAGTAGATTTGATGAAATATGAAAAATGATTGGGCGATCAAACCCAATCATTTTTTATTACAAACTATCTTGAATATTATCGGCTAGGTAATTGTAGAGCATACCCTTCTTTAAGGCACTAGTGTCGACCCCTAAGGCTTCGGCAATTGCATAGGCAAAGGCCCAAGCGGTAGCAGGACCACGGCTTGTTAAAACTTTATGCTCTTTATCAGTAACGGTGATTTTCTCTGAAAAATGAGCACTTGGGGCATCTTTTAAGCATTCTTCTTCAATGCCTGGATAACAAGTGAAGTCCGCATCTGCCAAAACACCATAGCGAGCAAGAGCGCGTGGAGCAGCACACATTGCGGCATCCCACTTGCCAGCTTCATGACGCTTAATCATCAGATCACGTAATTTTTCATTATCGCGTAAGTTAGCAGAACCAGTCATGCCTCCTGGAAAGGCAACCAAATCATAATCTAATAAACTGTCATCTACAACCTTGTCACAAGTGATTTCAATATGGTGGTCACCATCTACTTTTTTACTTATTAAACCTACCATATCGCATTCAACATTAAGTCTACGCAATACGTCAACAACGCTTAAACCTTCGACTTCTTCGCAACCGTCTGCAAATACTACAGCAACTTTTGTCATAAAATCATCCTTTCTATAACTATTTTAATTATCTACTTACATTAGATCTAAGTAAAATGAAAGATCTGCTAATTTGCTTAAATGAAGAGTAGGATGAGGTGAAATTGGTATCTTGTCTTTTTTAGGTGCCAGCCATAATGATTTTAGATTGGCGTTTTCTGCACCTTGAATTTCTTCATCCAGATTAGTTCCAATTATTAAAACTCTGTCTGGATCAATATCTGGATTGTCTTTCAGAATCTTAAAGAAGATATTTTTGCTTGGCAGCTTGTCCGTAAAATCATCGGCGAAATAAGCATTGTCAAATGAAGAAAGCAATTCTGTAGGTGCAAGGCGCGGTTCGATTTGAGTGCGCTTTTCTTTAGCAAACAAAATCAAATGCAGCTTGCCACTGACTTCATCAATAAAGTCGATGGCGCCCTTGACTAACATGGTTTGATCCTTCATTGCATCATCAAAAACAGTTCGCGTTTTAGAAAGATCTTCTTTTAAAAATGTAGATAAAGCTAAATCGATTTGATCATCGCTAGATAAATTTTTAAATTCTTTTTCTAAGCTAGTGTAGCGTAGTCGCTCAGCTGGTCCCCAGTCTAATCCATAATGTTTTAAAGTTTGCCGCAGCGCAGTTTTTTCTGCTAATTTTTCATTTAATAGACTGCCTTCTGGAATGAAAATTAAGGTTTCAAATGTAGCCATGAATAAACTTCCTTTGTGTTAGTTCCTATTAGAATTATAATGAACTAGACAATTTTAGGAAAGGAATTAAAAAATGGAAATCTGGACCGTAATTTTATTATTATTAGGTGGTGTTGCAGGTGGCTTATTATCGTCAGTGGCCTCAATGGCATCACTTGCATCATACCCAGTTTTGCTAGCAGTAGGAATTCCACCAGTATTTGCTAATGTAACTAATGATGCGGCGCTAATTTGGACTAGCATCGGTTCAACTGTATCTTCGACTAAGGAGTTAAAAGGACATTGGAAGCAAGTTTGGTTCTATACCATTTTTACAGTTGTGGGATCAATTTTGGGTTGTATTTTGCTTCTATCTTTTCCTCCAAAGATTTTTGAAAAAGCAGTACCATTCTTCATTGCTTTCTCAGGATTGATGATTATTGTTTCTGGTAAACACCATAGTTTAAATACTAAGGCGCAACCAACATGGCTTAAAATAATTTATTTTATTGCACTTTTAATTATGGGGATGTATACGGGTTACTTTGGTGCAGCTGGTGGAGTCATCGTACTAGTACTTTTAACTTATATTACTAATGATCGATTTATTGTTATTAACGCTATTAAAAATGTGATTTGTGGTTTTGCCAATTTGGTAGCCTTAATTATCTTTATGTTTACTTCGCATATTTATTGGCTTCAAGCGATTCCTTTGGCAATCGGGATGTTTATTGGTGGTTATATTGGGCCAGCTATTTTAAGACGAGTACCGGAAAAGCCAGTTCGAATTTTCATTGCAAGCTTGGCCTTCATTCAAGCCGGTTACTTCTTTTATACGGCATACCTGCAATAAGTTTGGTACAATATTAAGCAATGAAAAGGGGGGCTAAGGTTGATGGCAACAGAAGTTTATTTGGTACGTCATGGTGAAACAATGTTTAACCAATTGGACAAAGTTCAGGGTTGGTGCGATTCTCCTCTAACCGTGAAGGGGATTAACGATCTAAAGAGAACCGCTAAGGCCTTGAGTCAAGTTCACTTTGATAACATGTATTCATCGGATTTGAAGAGAGCAATTGATACCGTTCACTTGATGAAGGATGCTAATGTGGTCTCGGATATTGGTAAAATTAAAAAGCTGCCTGAATTTCGTGAGGTCTTCTTTGGAACTTTTGAAGGCGATGATATTAACCAGACTTGGGAGCAAGTAGCACTAGCCGCAGGAATTGGCCATGAAGATGATGTAACTAAGATCATCAATCAGGTAGGCTTGCGCAAATTTCGTGCAGCAACAAAAAAGGCTGATCCGCGTCATTTAGCGGAAAATCAGGATGAGTTAGATGAGCGGATGGTACGGGCAATTGACGTTTTGCGCGATTTAACTAAAGATGAACAAAGAGTTTTGTTAGTTAGCCATGGTGACTTTATTAAAACTTTGTCCATAAAATATTGGAATAAGAGTAATGGCAAAAACGATATTGTTTTTCCAAATAATGGGAGCGTTACTCGTGGAATTTTGCACGATGACGGTTCATTTGAAATTGTTGATTATAATGTAGATGCTGAAGAGCTATAAAAGTCCTACTGCCGAAGTAGGGCCTTTTTTGGTACACTGATAACGAAAGGAAAATATTTTATGAATAAAGATCATACAACTAAGCGTTATGTCTTCGTAACTCTACTGAATGTTGTTATTACTATTGCTGAATTTATAGGTGGTATTTTTTCAGGTTCATTAGCACTGCTTTCAGATGCAGTTCATAATCTGAGTGATGTTGGTGCAATTATTTTATCTTTTGTGGCGCACCTGATTAGTCGCAAAAGTCGTAATCAGTTTAAGACCTTTGGTTATGAAAGAGCTGAAACTTTAGCCGCTTTTACTAATGGCGTTATCTTGATCGTGATCAGTGTGGTTTTGTTTGTTGAAGCAATTCAACGTTTCTGGAAGCCGGAACATATTCACGGTGGCATTATGCTGATTGTCTCGATTATTGGGCTGGCTGCCAATATTATTTCAATGCTAGCAATGCATAGCGATTCCAAGGCTAATTTGAATGTACGGTCAACTTTTATTCATATGTTAAGTGATGCCTTGTCCAGTGTAGCGGTTGTAATTGGTGCGATCTTCATTTACTTCTGGAATGTAACTTGGCTTGACCCAGTTTTGACTATTTTAGTTTCAATCTTTGTTTTGCATGAAGCTTATGAAATTACAATGAAAGCAGCCAATGTTTTGATGGAATCTAATCCTGATATCGACTTGAATGAAGTGAACAAGATTGTTTTATCGTTCCCCATAGTTCAAAATATCCATCATGTCCATGTTTGGCGCTACAGCGATGACTTTATTATGATGGACGCGCATATTAATGTAGCCCCAGGATTAAGAGCCGATGAATTAGAGCAGCTATACCAAGATATTGGACAGGAGTTACAAAAAGAGTTAGGTATTAATCATATTACCTTACAAGCAGAGTGCGAGCGTGGCAGAAAAGACAAGATGATCGTTCCAGGCCACGGTATTAACGAAGATTAGGTGAAAGAATGTTTAATGTTAATATTTTTACAGCGATTATTGTATTGATTATGGGTATTTATGACATGTCCTATGCTTTTAATAGGCGTAAGCAACCTACCAATAAAGGCGGCATTAGAGCCTTTATGGCTTTAGGAATTATCTTCACGATCGCAGGAATTGTTATGATCGTTAGAGTATTAATGAAGTAAGGAATCTTAGAATGGCTAAATTAGTATTAGTTCGACATGGCGAAAGTGTGGCAAATGCTGCCAATGTTTATACTGGCTGGAACGATGTTCCGTTGACTAAAAAAGGTGAAGAACAAGCAGAAAAAGCTGGTGAATTGATTAAAACCATTTCGGATTTTGCTCCCACCCACATTCATACTTCAGTCTTATCCCGTGCAATTGTGACAGCAAATATAGTAGCCGATGTCTGCAATTTATTATGGCTACCGATGACTAAGACCTGGCGGCTGAATGAACGCCACTACGGTGCTTTAAGGGGCCTTAATAAGGACATTTCACGTAAAGTATTTGGTGTGGAACAAGTTCTATTGTGGCGACGTAGTTTTGATTCAGTTCCACCTAAGCAGGGGTCGCCAATGATTGATCGCCGTTATAAGCATTTTGATCAGCATTTGATGCCACGGGCAGAAAGTTTACATCAAACTCAGAAAAGACTCATGCCATATTATTATGATCATATCGCATCTCGATTGATGAATGGTGAAGACCAACTGATCGTAGCCCACGGTTCAAGTTTGCGTGCTTTGATAAAAAAGCTAGAGCAAATTAATGATCATGACATCGTAAAACTGGAAGTTCCTAATGCGGAACCGATTGTTTATACTATGGATGAGCACTTAAAGATTATTAACAAACAAATTTTACGTAAATAATGTTAAAAATGCACCTTAGTGCATTTTTTTAATGCTCTAAATGAGGTTTTACACATATCTATGGTAAAATCTATTATGATTTCTAGTATATTTAGTTTGGAGTATTAGGCATGCGTAAATTATTTTTATTACGAGGTGCACCTGGCTCCGGTAAATCTTCTTTTATTGCTCGCCATCACTTAAATCCTTATGCGATCAGTCGTGATCAAATTAGGCTACTATTGGCGGATTTGACAGTTTACTATCAAGAGGATGCGGATGTTTTACACCAAGTCATTCCGCGGCACGTAACTGTGCGTACTGAGCAAATGGTGGATCACCTTGTAGAACACAAGATGGAATATGGCGAAACTGTTATTGTGGATGGGACGCATATCGTTCCAAGTGCGATTGAACATTTTAAGCCTTGGGTAGACAAGTATCACTATGAATGCTTTGTAGTAGATCTGATGGAACATACTACCTTAGAGAGTTTGCTTAAGCGTAATCAGACTAGAATGCATTACGATTGGGTTAAGCCTGAAGTGGTTAAGCAAATGTATCGTTCTTATGAAGCACATCCAGAAGTACCATACTGGGCACATAAAGTTGTGCCAAATCAGATGGATCATGCGTTGTCACAGCGTGAGACAAATTTAGATCGTTATGCTCATGTGATTGCGGTTCCTGACATGGTAGATGAAGAAGATTTTCCACATGTGCATATCTCGAACTTTTATTTTTCATTTAATGACAAGTTTACAGAAAAGTATGGAACTTATCGAAATGTAGTTTCAATTGCTAAAACTGAAGATGAAGCAGTTAAGCAGTTCAAGTTGCCATATTTTGTCTTTAAGTTTCATCACAAGCACTTTTTGATTTCAGCTTATCCAATTCGAAATGAGATGTTGGATCCGATCAGAAAGGTTAAGGGAGTTTGGACATATTCAACTGGTTTGTATAATGTAGCGGATTTTGTGAAAGAATTTCCGGAAAATAAAAAGCAACATGTGCATCAGTTCAACTTAAGTAAGTTAGATCCAACCCGCTTATTACATATTTGGTAAAAATAAAAAAGGACTTATTCACAATCTTAGTGGATAAGTTCTTTTTATCTGTTTAATTCATTTAATATTTAAAAGCTAAAGCACCCATTGGATCCCATGGCAATAATTGAATTGGGTTATCTTTGCCTTCATCGTAAGCCTTCTTAAGATCTTCTGGTAAGAATTTCTTGTTAATAACTGCTTGGTAAACAAATGAATCAAACCAAGAATCACTCATTACGAAGTAACCCTTAAAGCCAGGTTTTTCACCCCATGAGTTTTCGATCTTCCATTTAGTTGGCTTACCATCAACGATATCAACACCGGTAATCACCATGGCATGGTCCATCATGCTTTCACCAGAATCAAGCATGTCGGCTTTAGACATAGTGAAGTCAGCATCAAATAATTGATCACGGCGGTAAAGGTTAGTATCAAGAAGTCCAGCACGGCGTTCAGAATCCTTAACTACGTTTGAACCGAACCAAACAACTTCGCCACTCTTCAATTGTTTAATGATTAAGTCCTTCATTTCATCAACTTTAAGGTTTAAGTGGCGAACTTGGCGACCGCCTTCAACATTACCTAAGTATTCAACTGAGAATACCTTGTGGAAAGGTTTGTCGTTAGTTGGAGCATTGATAGTTGAGATATGGTTTGCTAAATCCATGCCAACGTACTTGTCAAAGAAATCCTTTGGGGTAATGTCCCTGTCAATATGGTAATTCTTGTCATCATCGCGGTATTCAAAGTTGAACTTCTTTGGTGGAATACCCAATGAAGTAGCCAAAATACGGAAGACATCGTTTAGCATTTCTTCCTTGCGAGCTTGTACTTCATCTTCTGACTTGCCATCTTGAACTAATTTACGTAACTCAAGACCATCTTTACGAAGCAAAGTATTTAAAGTGTCGTTTAATGCACTTGAATTAGTAGCATTAGCAGTTTCTGGATAAACACTCTTAGGAACGATACCATATTTTTCAATAATACCGCAAAGCATGTCCCATTGACCGCCGTCTTGTTGAGGAGTCGCAAATAAGAATGAAACTTTACGATCGCCCAAGTCCTTATCAGCAGTTGCGATCACATTTTCAAAGAACCAGTTAGACTTTTCAAATTTATCCCAGAAGTTAGTGTAATTTTGAGATAATTCGAAGTCCTTTAACTTAAATTTCTTTTGTAATGGGTGACGCATAGTGTTTAAAGCACTGAACATCCAGCAGCGACCAGACTGCTTTTGATCGGCAGGGTTACCTGTATCAATTTCGATTGAGAAGGTTGGATCTAGGTCGATCTTAGTTTGTAAGTTTTGACTAGCTTTGTAGATACCGTTTTCTTGAGCAGCGTGACTAGCCACATCAAAAACAGGGTGGTTAGCTAAGTCTTGTTCAAATTTATTAATAGTATCATTGTTGATTTCTTTTACCATAAAAAAAAATCCTCCTTTATAAGTACTTAAATTAATTTTATCTTATTCAAAATGAGTCGTCTAATAATCTTATCGATTAAATGGACGATGATACCAAATTTTGTGAAATTGAGGATGCTGGGTGAAGTAGTCAATGATCATAGGATCAAGCGGCCAAATGGGTGAGTTAGTTTCTTGAGCTAATTGCCAAACTTTTTGCATTTGTTTTTCAAGCAAATCCTGACTATTAAATTGTGGATTAATAAAAAAATGGTTCATTATCCAGACATTACTGTCTTTGCGAGCGATTTTATCTAAGGTAACGCTAGATAATAGTATGTCTTCTTCATTTTTTATAGTGAAAATTTGGTGCGTATTTTGCTTATTCATAAAAAATTCCTTTTTAAAAAAATAATCTCATTTTTTTTGCGTAATAAATAATAGAGAGCTAGAAACTGTCAAATCTTTTGGGTTCAGTATAAATTCTTGTGTAAACGGCTGTGAGATTTAGGATGCCTTTCGGGA
>NZ_PCYY01000015.1:0-44191 GCF_002553955.1 Lactobacillus sp. UMNPBX12 | reverse complement strand
ATTTCATGTTTTGAAGCATATCTGTCCAGACTTCAATGTTCTCGCTAGGCGCAATGCAGTAGTCAATGACCTCCTTGTGCCCATTAGGCTTGATGCCAATGGCAATATAGACTGCTTCACGCTCAAACGTTTCTCGGCGCAAAGGAAGGTATGTCGCATCCAAATAGACGCAGAAAAACTTGTCGCTTAGCTTGCGTTTGTGGTAAGCCTCAACCTTTGGAATCATCTGCTTGGAAATATTTGATACCTGAGCTGGACTGTAATGGCTGCCATACATCTTTTCAATTAGATCGGCTATTTCCCTGGTGGTCACGCCCTTGGAGTAAAGCTTGATAATCATGCTTTCCAAGATATCCGAGTGCTGCTTGTAGTCAGGCAGCGTGTGCTGATGAAATTGACCGTTGCGATCCCGAGGCACTTGCACTTCAATTGGGCCAAATTGCGTATCAACTTTGCGGAAATAAGCACCATTTCTAGAATTGCCAGTATTCCAGCCATTTCTGGCATAGGGATCATAGCCCAGAAAGGCAGTCAACTCAGCTTCTAGCAAGTTATTAACAGCCTGTTGTAGCTCTTTGCGCAATAAATCATTTATTTTGTCTGGATTGAATAGAGCTTGAGCAAAATCTTTGGTAAAATCATTCATGAAGGAGTTCTTCTTTCTGTATGTTTTTTTTTGTTCAAACCAATCATACGAGAAAGGAACTCCTTTTTCTAATGTTTAAAGAAATAAATTTAAGGAATCATTCATCCTTACACAAACTATTTTACAGTCTCTATCTGAAATTTAGTCCCAAGCTAATTCATAAACCTTATTTGAAACAGTTTTATTTTTACCGTTAACATTAGCATGGTATGCAACAGTTAAGTAACCGTGATTCTCATCAATGATTTGGATACTTTCAACTTCACTATGTTCACCTGAAATATCTAATCCACCAAATGCACTTAAATTTACATTTTCCCATTGAGATTGGTCATTACGAGCATAAAATGGAATCTTTACAATTTCCTTGTGATAGTATGACCATGAACCATTACTTAAACTTGGTGATTTTTGACTAGTAATATAAATATTACCAGAATTATCAAGATCATAACCTTGTACAGAGTTTAAAACAGATCCATACAAACCATATACTGTAAAACTAGTTTCACATTGATAATTTCCCATATTTACGAAACCATTATTTCCAGCCTCATCTAATGCATTATTAATGACATTTAGGTCATAAATTGAAAAGTGGCCTGTTCCATTATTCTCAATAGTAGCAATTAAAAGCATACTATAATCTGGTGAAACTGCTACTTCAGCGCGTTCCATTTCATCACCAGAGCATTGATCTTCAGGATTACCTGCGCGGTTCAAGTATGCTAAACGTGGAAATTCAGTGTTTGATGAGGCATATGATTTGTATCTAATATCTGCTCGAGCAATTTGAGAAGCCCATTTATTCTTGTTTTTAGTACCAACGAACCATTTACCAGATCTACCTGAATATTCCCAAGTTTGGGTGTGTCCAGCTGCTGCACCTACTAAAGTAAGCACAGGGGTTGTCACGTTGCCACGGAAGCCACGCAATACATGTGTTTCTGTCTGGTTATTTCTTAACTGTAAACCATAAACATACTTTGATCCTACATTACCTTTTTGAACTACAGCTCTGTAACCTGTATTCATATCGAATCTATCTAAAATTCTAATATTTGTTGCATCTAACATAATAAAACCTCCGAAAAATTTAAAAACTACTACTTATCCTGAGTTTGCTCATTCATTTGCTTAGCTACTTCCGCAAAAATGTCCTGCACTTCTTGCCTGTTCAGCTTGAAGCCTTTTGCCTCAAGACTATTCACTACTGCATTGCCGACACGATTAATCTTCTGCTCATCAGAAAGATTTTCCTTATCGTATAAGCGTACATAGCTTTTCATCAAGTTGTCTGCAGTATTGCGGAATTGTTCTAAGCGTTTGTTCTTGAAATGAACCCTGCTCAAGATACCAATACCTACTACGCTAATTACCCATAAAGCCAAAGTAATCAGCTCAACGTAATCATGAATATCCATGATTGAATGAATCACCTCTCTTTTGATCAAACGATCTGAGAAAACAAAAATACTCACTACATGCGCTAATTACACATAGTGAGTAATTTTTTTCATTGAGAGAATTATTTTTTATAGCTAAAACTGAAACAACATCCCTTCGAATATCATTTTTCTATCCATCCAGTTCAACGCCTTGCAAGTCCTTCATCTTGCTATAAACCGCGCCACGTTGACTTGAATCAAACTCCAGAATAAGCATATCTCCGCCGCGAATAATTGTCTGTCCATTAGGAATAATTTCATCCCCATCACGGTGAATAGTTCTTACCCTAGTATCAACCGGCCATTGAACCTCAGAAATGGTTTTATCAACCAGTCTACTGCTCTCATAGACCGGCAGAGCCATTGTATCAGCCTGACCAGTATAGTTAGCCTTATGGTCACTACTCTTGTCCATAGCGGCTGCTAGAAGCCCGTAGATAGGCTTACCGCCAAGAAGCTCATCAACTAATAACGCAATGAAGGCCACCACAGCTAATGGCATCAAGTGAAGCAAGGACCCTACCATCTCAGTAATTAAGATAATCGCCGTAAATGGTGCACGAATGATTGCTGCAAAATATCCTGCCATTGAAAAAATCACTAGGTTAACTACTAAACGCTGCGGTAACAAGCCTAACTGTACCATCATCAGTCCATAAGTTGCACCAATCAAAGCGCCCATTGTCAAAATTGGCAGGAAGATACCACTAGGAAGACCTGAATCATAAGCAACAATGGAGAAAACAATTCTCATGACATAAAAGAATGCCAAAAGGCCGACTAGCCCCCAACCAGTTTTAGTAATCATGTTAGGTAAAGATAAGATTAATCGATTACCTGGACCCGTAATCAGTGGCCAAAAGTAAGCGATCGGAATCAAAATTGCCAAGGGGATCAAACCATGAAGCCAACGGGGCAAAAAGGTGATTTTAGCATAGACCTTCTTTAAACTAAATAAACCAACTTTATATAAATGACCCAATAAGCCTAATAAAATCCCTAAGATAAGCAAGTGCCAGTACAACGAAATCGGAAATGAATAGTTATATTGAATTGCTAGGGCGTGACGAATGCCAAACAAGTTTGAAACGACAAAATTTGAAGCAATTGCGCCAGCTAAAGCATTCATCCAAACTAATGGTGAAAAGTTATGGAATACTTCTTCTAAGACAAACAAGGCACCACTCAAAGGAGCGCCAAAAGCGGCAGACAAACCACTTGAAGCCCCTGTTGCAAGCAGAATTCTAGTTTTTAATTTGTTCTGCTTGCATCCCTGAGCAACACCTTGACCAATTGTCGAGCCCAGCTGCAATGATGGTCCTTCTGGTCCTAGGAATAGCCCTGTGCCGATAACCAAGATACCACCGATTAATTTCCGCCATAAAATTGGAAACCATTGTAGTGATAGCTTCCCTTGCAGTTGCAATTTTACTTCTGGAATACCAGAACCACCAACATGGGGATATTGTTTAACAAAATAACCAGCAATTACCGCTACCGCAATAAAGCCAATGATAATCGCAATAAACCACAACGGATTCTGGTGCGCTAATTGAAACAAGTATAACCAAAAACCAGATGTCTTTTCGATTCCAAATCTAAATAAACCAACTACTACGCCGGTACATATTCCGACAAGTAGTGCTTGGAGCAACAGTTTAATATTAGTTCTGTTTGCCTCGTCTTTCATTACTTTCTCCCTCACAATAAAAAAACGTGTCAAAAACTATTGTACACTAAAAAGCCAGCTAGAATTGTTCTAACTGACCTTTTGTTTCATGTGAAACTAATTATTTTTCTTCATACCATTCGGTGTGGAAGACGCCTTCACGATCATTTCTAAGGTAAGTGTGCGCACCGAAGTAGTCACGTTGTCCTTGGATCATATTAGCTGGCAAGTTTGGATTAAAGATTGATTCCAACCAGTTAAGAGCTGCGCTCAAAGTTGGTGTTGGAACACCACACTTAGTAGCAAACTCAACTGATTTACGAAGCGCTAGCAAGTTTTCTTCCATCAACTTACGGAAGTAATCGTCTTGGAATAAATTCATGAGCTTACCGTTCTTGTCGTAGGCTTTTTCAATATCCTTAAGCATTGCGGAACGAATGATACAACCTGCTTCCCAATCTTGAGCAATTGACTTGTATCTTAAGTCCCAATCATAAGCTTCAGCAGCCATTGTCAATTGTTGGAAACCTTGAGCATAGGCAACAGCTTGGGCTAATTGCAATGATTTTTCGAATACGTCAACCATATCATCAGGAATTTCACCATTGTATTCAAACTTAGTTGGTTTAACGCCCTTTTCAATTGTCAAGTGTGCTTGCTTACTCATGAAACGTGCCATTACAGCCTCGGCTACCACCGTTACAGGAGCGCCAAGTGCAACACCATCTTCGAGCATCCAGTTACCAGTACCTTTGTATGAAGCAACGTTCAAAATGTGATCGATTACGTGATCTGGCGTTAAATCATCTTTTTGTGCCAAAACCTTTGAAGTGATTTCGCTAAGATATGCTTCTACCTTACCATGATTCCATTTATCAAAAATTTCTGACATTTCATCATCGCTCTTGTGAGCAACGTCACGGAGTAAGTTGTAAACTTCTGAAAATTCCTGCATAATACCGTATTCGATACCATTGTGCACCATTTTGACATAGTGACCAGCACCTTCAGGTCCCATGTAGTAGACACATGGCTTGCCTTCAGTATTCTTAGCGGCAATAGCTTCAAGAATTGGAGCAACTTCCTTATAGGCTGGTTCATCACCACCTGGCATCAAAGCTGGACCATTCAAGGCACCCTCTTCACCACCGGAAACACCCATACCAATAAAATGAATGCCGTGCTTTTCCATTTCGTGGAAACGACGGTTAGTATCGTGATAATTTGAGTTACCACCATCGATTAAAATATCGCCTTTATCCAAAAGCGGCAGCAATTTTTGCAAAGTTTGGTCCACTGGATCGCCTGCCATAATTTGAATCAAAATCTTGCGTGGCTTTTCAAGTGAGTTTACGAACTCTTCCCAGGTGTAGCAAGGCTTTAATTTATCATCTTCATATTTTGCGAAAGCATCAACTTCTGGCTTGTCGATTGAGAAACCTGAAACGGAAAAGCCGTGGTTTCTAACATTTAAAGCAAGGTTTTTGCCCATAACAGACAAACCAATAACGCCGAATTGTTGCATGTTTAATAATTCCTCCATTAATCAAAGTTCATCAAGTATTATTATACGTTCATGCACGCAAAAAAGCGAAGCCAAAAGGTTCCGCTTTTTAAAATCTAGTTAATAATTTTTTTGTTATTGGGTAAAAGTGTTTCACACACTGCTCGGTAATATTTCCTAGGAAATATTACTTTTATTGATCAATACCCCAAAGTAAAATGTTAAATGCTAATGGTAATGTTAGCTTGGTAATATACCCTTCCTTTTGGGCTTGCTTTAAAGATGCTAGAACAAATTTACGTTGTTGACCCTTTAGCTTTTTGGCTGCTTTAACAGCTAAATTAAAGTCATACTCGTTTTTTCTAATAGCATTTTTTATAACTATCTTTGCCCACAGAAATAGGTTGAGAATCGGAGTTTACAGTTACAATGTAGCTCCACTTGCTAAGTCGAGGAATATTTTTAATTGTTATAGCTTTATCAAACTTAGCTACTGCAGTTGAATTGCTGTTGTCTGCAGCGTTGGCAGTGACAGACGATGCTGAAAATAATGCTGCAAGTAAACTAATTAGAACTTTTTTAGATTTCATAATTTAGCATCTTTTTACACATAGTGCTTATTGGCTAATAAGCATTAATTCATATCCAACACTGTCTATTATAAGCATCTGTATTCTATTTACTAGCCAACAGACTATTTTATATTTAAAATCGTATATAAAATGAGGCTATTTCCCAGGAAATATTTTCCCATACAAAAAAGCAGGACAAACGTCTCGCTTCTTTATAATTACTCAACCAAATTAGTGTTGTGAAGCACCTGAAACCGTATCAGGAGCAGGATCCTCTTCTGGTTCTGATTCTTCATGTTGAGATGCACCTGTTGCAGCGTCAGCTTCTAAGCCGTACTTTTCTGCAAAGTAACTGAATGGCTTCAAGTCTTCAGCTTCATACTTCTTAACAAAGGCTGGGTCGTCAAGTGAGTTCAATTCAGTTGAGTAAGGCATTTCGTGAGTGTACTTGACGTCGATCAACATTGGACCGTCCATCTTCTTGAATTCGTCGACAGCATCTTCGAATTCCTTCTTGGTGCGAACCGTTACACCCTTAACATTCATACCTTCAGCAACCTTTGCCCAGTCGTTATCAGGGATAATAACACCAGATAATGGTTGGTTAGATTCATCTTCTTGTTCTGCTTGGATGTAACCCAAAGTTTCATTAGTGAAGACGATGTTCAAAATATGCATGTTGTAACGAGCCATAGTAAGAAGTTCTTGGTTCATCATAGCAAAACCACCGTCACCAGCTAATTGCCATACTTCACGGTCTGGGTAAACAGTTGCTGCAGTAAGAGCAGCTGGAGCACCATAACCCATAGTTGCGTGCAAGCCTGAAGTAGTCCACTTTTGATCATCATGCAAGTTCAAAAGACGGCATGAGTCAACGTTAACGTTACCAACATCAATAGCAAAGATGGCATTGTCATCAGCCTTCTTGTTGATAACATCCCAGATTGGTTCAGGACGTACAGGCATTTCATCTGAGTTCTTAAAGCTTGCTTGCCATGCATCCCAGTTCTCACGGTCTGCAATAGCAGCCTTGTAAAGTGGTGATTCGCTACGTTCTTCACCAGCGTCAATAATTGCTCTCAAAGCCTTCTTAGCATCTGCAAGCATTGAGACATCAGTTGAGTGACGCTTACCAAACTTAGCTGAATCAACATCAATTTGAATAACCTTAGCATCCTTAGGGAACCATAAAACTGAGAATGGTGAGTTGTTACCTACCCAAACAACTAAGTCAGTTGCGCTTTGGACTTCTTGAGCAGCCTTAGGTCCGATACGGCCGATAGTACCCATGTATGCTGGGAATTTGTCTTCTACTACACCCTTGCCCAAGTATGATGACATAATAGGGGTCTTGAACTTTTCAGCAAATTCCTTAACTTCTTCACCAGCATCCTTTGCACCTAAACCAATGTACATAGTTGGGTTCTTAGCTTCTTTCAAAAGCTTAACAGCTTCTT
This sequence comes from Lactobacillus sp. UMNPBX12, assembly GCF_002553955.1. Classification (NCBI taxonomy): domain Bacteria; kingdom Bacillati; phylum Bacillota; class Bacilli; order Lactobacillales; family Lactobacillaceae; genus Lactobacillus; species Lactobacillus sp. UMNPBX12. The sequence goes on along the minus strand of NZ_PCYY01000015.1, from coordinate 36,895 downwards.
CAACTGAAGCCTTAGTTGGTGCTGGATAATTGTCTGCTGGATGAGCATCCTTGTTTACACGGAAGGTGTCATCAATCTTTTGCCAACCGTAGTCCTTAGGAATAATGATAACTGCAGGACCCTTTCTTGCGTAGGCTTGACGGATAGCTTCATCAGTTAAAATTGGAATTTGTTCAGCGGTCTTAGCTTGGCGGCACCAAACACTAGCGTTCAAGAACCACTTGTCTTCATCAAAAGCTTGGAAGAAGTCAATATCTTGACGGCTAGTTGGAACGTTAGCAACAATTGCTACCATTGGAGTCTTGTCAAACTTAGCATCATACAAACCATTGAATAAGTGGGCAGCACCAGGACCAGCTGAACCGAAACATACACCCAACTTACCAGTTAACTTATATTCTGCAGAAGCAGCTAAAGCACCAGCTTCTTCGTGACGTACTTCAATAAATTTCATCTTATCTCTAAAGTCATAGATAGCGTTCATACTTGAGTCGAATGAACCACCTGGGAAACCGTAGATATGATCAATTCCCCAATCGTAAATAACTTTAAGCATTGCATCAGAACCATTAATTTTTGTCATATAAGTGCATCTCCTTAACTTTTGTTCTTTCATAATGTATTAAAACACTTTTTTTCACATTTGCAAACCGATAAAATCACCGTTATTACGCAAATGAAAACGCTTTTGTAATAATAATCACTTCACAAGCTTTACCAAATTCAATATCTCAAAAAGCTGAATGGTAGCGTTTTATATTGTGATTTGATGAACATTATTATACTAAATTTCACTTATTTTATGTATATTCATTGTTACTTATAGTAAAAATTTAAGAAAAAATTTTTTACAATTTATTTCATAGCTATCCAATTTAGAAAAACGTTATTTTATAATTTTGCGCATAAAAATAACGTAGAATACTATTCCTACGCTATTTTTGTGCTATTCTACTTTTTCACTCTAGAGTAACGCCCATTTTGAATGTAAACACTCAAAATTGCCAAATCAGCTGGGTTAACTCCTGAAATTCGTTCTGCTTGAGCTAAAGTTTCAGGACGAATTTTTTCAAATTTTTGCCGTGCCTCAGTAGCTAAACCTTCGATTTGGTCATAATCAATATCTGCTGGGATTTTTTTGGCTTCTTGTCTCTTTAAGCGAGCAATTCTGGTTTCTTCTTTCTTGATATAGCCAGCATACTTGATACCAATCTCAACTTGTTCTTTAACGTAACGATCGCCTGGAACTTTTTCACCAGTTAACCGTTCAATATCAGCAATAGTAACATTAGGGCGACGCAAGAAAACATCGGCCTTAACACCGGCCTTCATCGGTTCCTGACCAATACTTTGCAAAAATTCCTGCACTTCATCAGTTAAATGAACCGTAATTTCATGCAGTCTCGTCTTTGCATCTTCAATCGCATGCTTCTTTTCTTCAAATCGTGCGAAGCGTTCGTCAGAAATTAAGCCCAGATCATGACCATATTCAGTCAAACGCAAGTCTGCGTTATCATTGCGTAAAATCAAACGATATTCTGCTCTACTAGTAAGTAGACGATATGGTTCATTCGTCCCTTTGGTTACCAAGTCATCGATTAACACGCCAATGTAAGCATCGTTACGGCCTAAGGTAAATCCTGGCTTATCTTGAGCAGATAATGCCGCATTAATTCCTGCAATTAAACCTTGACCAGCTGCTTCTTCATAACCTGATGTTCCATTCATCTGGCCTGCAGTAAATAAATGCTTTACGTTTTTGGTTTCCAAAGTATGCTTCAATTGCCATGGTTCAACCACATCGTATTCAATTGCATATCCTGGTCGCATCATTTCCGCATGTTCTAATCCCGCAACAGAATGAATCATCTTTAATTGAATTTCTTCTGGCATTGAAGTTGAAAAGTCGCCTACATAAACTTCCTTGGTAGTCTTTCCTTCTGGTTCAAGGAAAATTTGGTGGCGATCCTTATCTGCAAAGCGGACAACTTTGTCTTCAATTGAAGGACAATAACGTGGGCCTACACCCTTGATAATTCCAGAGAACATCGGTGCACGGTCAAGATTGTTTCTAATAATCGTGTGTGTGGTTGGATTAGTATAAGTCATCCAACAAGAAATTTGTTTTTGTAAATAATCTTCATCACGACTTTCATATGAAAAGTGCCGTGGGGTTTTATCACCAGGTTCTTCCTCAGTTTTAGAATAGTCAATTGTATTGCCGTTAACACGTGGAGGAGTACCGGTTTTAAAACGACGCAGCTTAAAACCTAACTTTTCTAGATTTTCCGACAGCTTAATTGAAGGAGTAGTGTTATTTGGACCTGAAGAATAAGTCAATTCCCCAATAATAATTTTACCGCGAGCCGCTGTACCTGTAGTCAAAACAACGCTTTTAGCATGATACTTCGCACCAGTATTGGTAATCACACCTTTGCAGACGCCATCTTCAACTACCAATTCATCCACGATAGCCTGACGCAAGGTCAAGTTGGGCGTATTTTCGATCGTATCCTTCATGTGTTCATGATATTGCCACTTATCAGCTTGAGCACGTAGCGCACGCACAGCTGGCCCCTTACCCGTATTTAACATCCGCATTTGGATATAGGTAGCATCAATGTTCTTTCCCATTTGACCACCTAAAGCATCAATCTCACGGACAACTGTCCCTTTAGCTGGTCCACCAACAGATGGATTACATGGCATAAAGGCCACCATATCCAAACCAATCGTAACCAGCAAAGTTTTTTGTCCCATGTGGGCACTTGCCAACGCAGCTTCACATCCAGCATGCCCAGCACCGACAACGATTACATCATATTCATTTGAATCATATGTTTTAACCATTTTCATCCTACTTTCCTAAACAGAATTGACTAAATAATTGCGTGATTAATTCATCTGGGGCACTTTCACCAGTGATTTCACCTAAAGTATCCCAAGCACCAGTAAAATCAATTTGTGCAATATCAACAGGGACGCCATCTTCAACTGCTTGAATTACATCTTCCAATTCTTTCTTAGCCTTATGCAATAAGGAAGCTTGGCGTTGATTGGTTACCATAATTTGATCATTAGAATTTTCAATCCCAGCAAAAAATAGCTTATTAATCAATTCTTCAAGCGTATCTAAGTTTTGTTCTTTCAAAATCGAAGTTGAAATAACATCACTACCCGTTAGTTTCTCCATCTCAGTAGTTGTTATTTTTTGACCTAAATCCGACTTATTTAAGATCACGATTCGCTTCTTGTCCTTTGTCGCTTCAATTAAGGCTTGATCTTCAGCTGTTAATGCTTGACTAGCATCGATTAACAACAAGACCAGATCTGCTCGCTCCAAGGCCTTTTTTGATCTTTCTACACCAATTTTTTCCACCTTATCTTCAGTGTGGTGGATTCCAGCAGTATCAATTAGCTCTAGCGGTACTCCTTTTACAGACACATATTCTTCTAGCGTATCACGCGTTGTTCCAGCCACATCGGTCACAATCGCTTTGTCGCTTTGAGTCAGATAATTCAATAAAGAAGACTTTCCCACATTAGGACGACCAACAATTGCAGTAGCCAAACCATTGCGCAAGATTTTTCCTTCTTGTGCTGTCTTCAATAAGCGATTAATTTTATCAATTACTGATCTAGACGTGTCTGCCATCTGTTTTGCGGTAACAGTATCTGCATCATACTCTGGATAATCGATATTAACCTCAACGTTAGCCAAAGTATTCAGAATTTCCTGCCGCATTGCCTGAATCTTGTGTAACAATCCACCAGCTAATTGACCAACAGCCACTTGTCGTGCCTTATCCGTCTTGGCCCGAACGATATCCATCACACTCTCAGCTTGAGTTAAGTCAATTCGTCCGTTCACAAAAGCACGTTTAGTAAATTCACCAGGATCAGCCATTCGCGCACCGTGACTCAGCAACAATTGTAAAATATGATTAGTTACAACGATTCCGCCATGGCAATTGATTTCTACAATATCTTCACGTGTAAAGGTCTTGGGCGCACGCAGCACTGTCACCATTGCTTCATCAATCGTTTTCCCAGTATCCGGATCGATAATATGACCATAGTGAATAGTATGTGTCGGCACCTTGCTTAGATCTTCGCCTTTAAAAACCTTATCAGCAATCTTAATTGCATCCTCACCAGACATTCTTACGATTGAAATTCCGCCTTCACCGATGGGGGTTGAAATTGCTGCAATAGTATCGAACTCTGTCAAAGTTTGAGCCATAAATTCTTCCCTTTTCTCAATAAAAAAAGCGCATTATACCACCACGAATAACCATGATGGATAAAGCACTTTGACTACTTTATCTAAAAATCATTTTAGACTAATATTCTTTTATTTCTTTTTGCGTCCTAAACGCTTGTAAGCCCTTCTTAGTTTACGTTTGCGTTCACGCTCAGCCTCAGCCTTTGCTTCTTGCTCTCTTCTATATTTAATAGGATTTTGCAAGATAAAGGTTTGAAGCGCCTGGAACAAGTTGGAAATTACCCAGTAAAGTGTAATAGCTGACTGGAAGTTTAAGGCCATCACACCAACCATGATAGACATTCCGTACATCATTACTTTGGTCATTCCATTTTGCGATGATTTTGGCGTCGATAATTGACTAATATACGTCGATAAGAACGTAAAGATCATTGCTAAAATAGGCATGATGTAATATGGATCGGGCTTGCTTAAATCCATCCATAAGAAGCGCCCAGTTTGTAACTGCGGTGTACGTAAAATCGCACCATACAGTGCATACATAACTGGCAACTGGATCAGGACAGGCAAACATCCAGTATAAGGATTTACGCCTGCTTCTTTATAAAGCTTGTTAGTTTCTTGTTGTAATAATGTTCTTGATTCAGTGTCACGTCCTGGATATTTCTTACGCAACTCATTAATTTGTGGTTGGATGCTTTGCATCTTAGTAGTACTTCGAATTGAAATAGCATTCAAAGGTACTAAGATGACACGAACAATGACGGTGAAGACAATAATTGCCCAGCCATAACTGTTCCCCATTAACTTAGCTAGCCACAAAATAAAAGCTGACATGTAATAAACGATCCAACGGTCCCACCAATTACCACTTGTATGTGAGATTGGCGTTGCTTGACCATTTGCTCCCGTAGTAGCACATCCTGTCAATACAACAGCAAGTATTGCTACTGCTAAGACTGCAAGAAGACGTTTGACATTTCTCTTGGTCAGAATGTCCTTCAATCTATTTTTCCTCAACTTTATCTGGCATTTCTTCAATAATATGAGCTAACGATAATGCGTGAAGCAAGTTTTTACGCACCTGAGCCATATTAAAATCGCGAGCATAAGGTCGCGTAATGATTAAAAAATCAACATGCGGATTAATCTGCAATTTTTCTTCATCAATCACGGCCCGAATATAACGCTTGAGTCGATTACGTGCGACTGCGGTATGACCAACCTTTTTGCCCACAGAAATTCCTACTCGAAAGTGTTTATTTTCTGTTTTTTCTACCTTATAAATGACAAAAGCTCGGTTAGCGACTGAGTCGCCAGATTCGAAAACTTGCTGGAAATCTTTTTCAGATTTTACTCGATAAGACTTTCTCAAAACGTTTCATTCCACTCTAGTAGACTAAAAAAACCACTGGGATTCAGTGGTTTAAGCAGATAAGACTTTTCTACCTTTTGCACGGCGTCTTGCTAAAACCTTACGGCCATTTGATGTGCTCATACGCTTCATAAAACCGTGAACACGTGAACGGTGACGCTTCTTAGGTTGGTAAGTTCTCTTAGTTGTCATATTAAACTGCACCTCCATAAATTTTTGTGCCAATTGCACAATTTCTTATTAAGGATAGCACGAAAAGCCATAAAAACCAAGTATTTTAAGAAAAAAAGACTTTTAAATCCCGTGAATATTTTCTAAAAATTCATTGTTTTTCATGTGGATAAAAAATAAAATATTTTTCTTACGTATAATTTCCACAAGATAATTCCCAACGTTTTCCACAACTCACATGGTGTTAAAAACTTAATTCACACCATGTGGATAACGCATATGGTATTTTACCTCAAGTATTGATAGAATAATATCCATAATTCACAGCTGTACTGTGCATAAATTAACAGTTTTGCTCTTATCATGTCAAAATGTGCATATCGCTTTAATGGTTATCAACAGGCTGTGTACTTTGTTGATTTCTTTTTCACCTGTGGAAAACCAGTTAAGTAAATGGTAAAATAAATTTGCTTTTTACTAACTGGGGGAATGTACATTGTTCGACATTAATAAATTTTGGGAACACTTTAATGACGAGATGCGTGCTCGTTTCAACGAAGTTGCCTACAATGCATGGTTCAAAAATACTAAACCTATTTCATATAATGGAAAAACACATGAATTAAAAATTTTAGTTCAAAATCCTGTTTCTAAAGGTTACTGGGAAAAGAATCTATCTTCTCAATTGATTCAATCTGCCTACGGTTATGCCGACATCGAGATCTTACCTGTATTTAAAATATCTGAAGATGCGGATATTACAGAAAGGATCGTAACACCTGCGCCAAAGCGTGAAGCGCAAGTTCAACAGCCTAATTTGCCAGAAAAAGAATTCACTAAAGACTTGAAGTTAAACGAAAAATACACTTTTGATAACTTCGTTCAAGGTGAGGGAAACAAGTTGGCCGCCGGTGCTGCACTTGCTGTAGCCGACAGTCCTGGTAGTTTTTACAATCCTTTATTTATTTTTGGTGGCGTTGGTTTAGGTAAAACACACCTGATGCAAGCTGTTGGGCATCAAATGCTAGCAGAGCGACCTAACGCAAAAGTTGTCTATATACAGAGTGAAACTTTTGTTAATGACTTCATTAATTCCATCAAAAATAAAACGCAGGACAAATTCCGCGAAAAATACAGAACTTGTGACCTGCTTTTAGTTGATGATATTCAATTTTTTGCCAAAAAAGAGGGGATTCAAGAGGAATTCTTCCATACTTTTGAGACACTTTATAACGATCAAAAACAGATCGTAATGACTAGCGATCGGTTGCCTACAGAAATCCCAGATCTATCAGAGCGTTTAGTTTCTCGATTTACATGGGGCTTGCAAGTCGAAATTACGCCTCCCGATTTGGAAACCAGAATCGCTATTTTGCGACGCAAAGCTGAAACAGAAGGTTTGACTATCGATGATGGTACGCTTAACTATATTGCATCTCAAGTTGATACTAACATTAGAGAACTTGAAGGGGCTTTAGTTAAAGTTCAAGCTTATGCCACAATTGAAAAAGCAGATATTGACGTTAACCTTGCGCGTGAAGCATTAGTTGACCTCAAATTAGTTCAAAAAAATCGTGGATTACAAATCTCTAAAATACAGGAGGTTGTCGCAAACTATTTCCAAACTTCAACTGCTGAATTAAAGGGTAAAAAGCGTGTACGGCAGATTGTAGTTCCTCGGCAAATAGCAATGTATCTTTCTCGTGAATTAACAGATGCCAGTTTGCCAAAAATTGGTCAAGAATTTGGGGGAAAAGATCATACCACTGTCATGCATGCTTATGATAAAATCGACAAGCAGATGAAACTTGATTCTGATATCAAAACTGCTGTCTTTGACCTAAAGCAAATTTTGGAGCACTAAAAGTTATCCACTGTGGAAAAATAAACAAGTTTTACACAAGTTTTTAACCGTAACAAGTCCGTTATTTTAGGCTTCTTATGAGTTTTCAACAGAATTCACAGGCCCTACTACTAATTAATTATATAATTACTAATAAAGAGAAATCACACAGCTATTCTTGGGAGGAAAAACATGAAGTTTACAATTAATCGCAATCTGTTTATCGAAAACCTCAATAATGTAATGCGGGCCATCTCATCAAGAGCTACTATTCCAATTCTTAGTGGAATTAAGTTAGACTTAACAGAAGATGAACTTACGCTAACCGGTAGTGATACAGATATTTCAATTGAAATTCAAATTCCAGTCAATGATGATTTAAATGTGGAATCTACAGGTTCTATTGTTTTACCAGCTAGATTCTTTAGTGAGATCGTAAAAAAATTGCCTGGTAAAGACTTCTCATTTGAAGTAAAAGAAAGTTTTCAAACTCAGATCATATCTGAAAATAGTGAATTTACAATTAATGGTTTAGATGCTAATAACTATCCACGTTTACCAGAAATTCCAGATGCTGCTTCATTCACTATTTCTGGTAAAACTTTCCGTGAAATCATTAATGAAACGCAATTTGCTACTTCCAATGATCAAACACGAGCAATTTTAACTGGGGTACGTTTCTTCTTTAGTCCAGATAAAATTAAAGCTGTCGCAACTGATTCCCACCGTTTATCTCAAAGAACAATTGCTTTAGAAAACGGACCTCAAGCTGAAACTGATTTGATTATTCCTGGTAAAAGTTTGCAGGAATTAGCTAGAATCATTGGTGAAGCTGATCCAGAAGTTAAAGTTTGCCCAGGTGATAACCAAGCTTTATTTGTAATTGGCAACTTGTCCTTCTATTCACGTCTTTTGGACGGAAATTATCCAGACACTGATCGCTTGATTCCGACTGAAAAGACCACTAGTGTTGAATTTGACATTTCCGAATTATCTAGTGCCCTTGAACGTGCCAGTTTGTTAACTCATGCTGGCCGTAACAACGTGGTTACTTTGACTTTAGATATAGAAAATCAATCAGCTAAGTTATCAGGTAAATCTGCAGAAATTGGTAATGTTGAAGAAGATGTTAGCTTCAGAAATCTTGAAGGAAACAATTTAGATATTTCCTTCAACCCTGACTATATGCGTGATGCGTTAAGAGCTTCAGTAACAGATTCTGTAATTATGAGTTTTACTAAGCCACTTCGTCCATTTATCATTAATCCAGATAAAGAAGACATTGAATTTGTGCAATTAATTACGCCAGTTAGAACATATTAATCAAGTACACAATATTTAGGTCATAAAAAGTCGTCAAATAAGGCGACTTTTTATTTTGCTTTTAAACGAAAACGCAAAATATTGGCGTATATTTATTTTTTTACCGTGCTAGTGTGATTAGGTTATTTTGAAAAAAAGCTCTGAAAAGGCTTATAAGAGCGATTTAGTTTGTTATTTGTGTTGAAAACTAATATAATTATATAGGTATAAAGCGTATTGAAGGTGAGCATTATTAAGTATTTTAAAGTTGACGGCGATCATATTACTTTGGGGCAATTCCTGAAGGAAGAGAGCATTATTTCATCAGGTGGACAAGCTAAATGGTACTTAAAAGATAATCCAGTAACTTTAAATGGTGAACTTGAAGATCGAAGAGGCAAAAAGATGCATGTTGGTGATCACGTAGTGGTTAATGGCCAAGAATATGAGTTTCGGTAGGGAAGTCAATGTATCTTGATCATTTTACTGTACAGAATTTTCGTAATTTAAAAAAGCTTGACGTAAATTTTGATTCAAACGTCAATATTTTTATTGGCAAAAATGCTCAGGGCAAGACCAATTTGCTAGAGGCAATCTATTTTTTAGCATTAACACGTTCACATAGGACCAATAATGATAAAGATTTAATTGGTTTCGGCGGTGAGTTTACCAATTTACTTGGGCATGTACATAAAAGCCAGGTGGAGCTTGATTTACGTGTTTTGATCACCCAAAAAGGTAAAAAAGTATGGATTAATCGAGTTGAGCAGGCGAAGTTGTCTAAATACGTAGGTCAGCTGAATGCGATTTTATTTTCACCGGAAGACCTCGAGTTGATCAAGGGTGCACCAGCACTGCGGCGGAGATTTATGGATCAAGAATTTGGTCAAATAAATGCAGAGTATTTATACTTCGCAAGTAAGTATCGGCAAGTTTTAATTCAAAAGAATAATTATCTGAAGCAGCTAGCTAAAGGTAAGGCAAAGGATCAGGTCTTTTTAGATGTACTTTCAGATCAACTAGCTGGTATCGCCGCTGAAGTTGTCTTTCGACGATTTAAATTTCTTAAGTATCTTAGTCACTATGCTAGCGATGCTTATGCACATATTAGTTTGGGCAGTGAGCAGCTTTCAATTGCTTATCATCCATCAGTGGCTGACATCCAAGCTGATGACAGTACAGAAGAAATTTATCAAAAGATTTTAGCAAGTTATGCACGAAATAAGGCAAGTGAAATTCGCAAGGGGACAACTACTTCTGGGCCGCACCGTGATGATATTGAATTTAAACTTGATGGTCAAAATGCACATCTTTATGCTTCGCAAGGGCAGCAGCGTTCAATTGCACTTAGCGTCAAGCTGGCGGAAATTCAATTGGTGCATCAACTAACAGATGAGTATCCTTTACTCTTGCTGGATGATGTAATGAGCGAGTTAGATCATGGTCGACAAAGTGCGCTACTTAATTATATTCATGGGAAAACGCAAACCTTTATTACTACGACTGACTTAGAGGGGATTTCCTGGGAAATAATTAAAAAGCCGCGTGTGTATCACATTCAATCAGGCAAAATTAGTTTGGAGAAGGAGAATTAAATGGCTGATAATTCAAAAGAAAATCTTGAAAAGGTCAAAAAATATGAAAAAGAGGCTGACAAGTATAATGCCAGTCAAATTCAGGTTCTTGGCGGTCTAGAAGCTGTACGTAAGCGGCCAGGTATGTATATCGGTTCGACTAGTTCTCAGGGATTGCACCACTTAGTGTGGGAAATTATTGATAACAGTATTGATGAACGACTTGCTGGTTTTGCGACCAAGATTGAAGTTACGATTAACGAAGATGGTAGTGTCACCGTTCAAGATGATGGACGTGGGATTCCTGTAGATATTCAAGAAAAAACAGGTCGTCCTGCATTAGAGACTGTATTTACTGTACTTCACGCCGGTGGTAAATTCGGCGGTGGTGGATATAAGGTTTCTGGTGGTTTGCACGGAGTTGGGGCTTCAGTAGTTAACGCTCTGTCCACTAAACTTGATGTTACCGTAATGCGTGATGGCAAAAAGTACTTTATAGATTTCGATCATGGCCGTGTTAAGGATGAGATGAAACAAATTGGCACGGTTCCACTTGATGAACATGGGACGATTGTTCACTTCTATCCAGATCCAGATATTTTCACAGAAACTATTGTTTTTGATGACAAGATCTTGAAGAACAGAATCCGTGAATTGGCCTTTTTGAACAAGGGATTAACTTTAACCTTTACTGACAAGCGTAAAGACACTGCCGAAACAGATGTGTATAAGTTTGAAGGTGGGATTAAGGAATACGTTGCCTTTTTGAACAAGGGACAAGAAGTATTATTTGATGATCCAATTTATGTTGAAAGCACCTATAATGGCATTGATGTTGAAGTGGCTTTGCAATATACAAATGGCTATAAGACTACTTTGATGACTTTTGCCAATAATATTCACACCTATGAAGGTGGGATGCACGAGGCTGGTTTTAAGACTGCGTTAACACGTGTGGTTAATGACTATGCACATAAGTCTAAGATCTTGAAAGATAAGGACGATAATCTTTCCGGTGAAGACATTCGTGAAGGAATGACAGCTATTGTCTCAGTTAAGCACCCTAGTCCGCAATTTGAAGGTCAGACTAAGACCAAGTTAGGTAATTCGGATGCTAGAACTGCTGTAGATAAGGCTTTTTCAGAAACCTTTAGTCGTTTCTTGATGGAAAATCCTTCAGTTGGGCGCAAGATTGTAGAAAAGGGTCAATTAGCCGAACGAGCTAGAACTGCTGCCAAGCGTGCACGTGAAGTAACAAGAAAGAAATCTGGTCTGGAAATTGCTAATTTACCAGGTAAGTTAGCCGACAATACAAGTAACGATCCAAGTATTTCAGAACTGTTTATCGTCGAGGGTAACTCAGCCGGCGGATCTGCTAAGCAAGGTAGATCACGTTTAACACAGGCTATTTTGCCAATCAGAGGTAAGATTTTAAATGTTGAAAAAGCTTCGATGGATCGAATCTTGGCTAACCAAGAAATTAGATCTTTATTCACAGCTTTAGGAACAGGCTTTGGTGCTGACTTTGACGTTTCAAAAGCACGTTATCACAAATTGATTATCATGACTGATGCCGATGTCGATGGTGCCCACATTAGAACCCTGCTCTTGACCTTGTTCTATAACTATATGCGCCCAATGATCGACAAGGGCTATGTTTATATCGCCAAGCCACCTCTATACCAAGTTCGTCAGGGGAAAGTGGTCAGATATCTTGATACTGACGAAGAATTGCATGATTACTTAGGTAGCTTGCAACCAAGTCCCAAGCCTACTGTGCAACGTTACAAGGGGTTAGGTGAAATGGACCCAGAGCAGTTGTGGGAAACTACTATGAATCCAGAAAATAGAAGACTGGATCGGGTAAGTCCTGAGTATGCTAAAGATGCTGACGCAGTCTTTGAGCTCTTAATGGGAAATGAAGTTTCACCAAGACGTGACTTTATTCAAAAGAATGCTAAATATGTTGAAAACTTGGATGCATAGGAGGATTAGATGGACGAGAATCAAACTCAAGATCATAGAATTAAAAACGTCGATCTAACTAGCATGATGCGTAGTTCATTTTTGGATTACGCAATGTCAGTTATTGTTGCACGTGCTTTACCTGATGTTCGTGATGGCTTAAAGCCCGTACAACGTCGTATTCTTTACGGTATGAGCGAGTTGGGTGTAACGCCTGATAAACCATACAAGAAGAGTGCCAGAATTGTTGGGGAAGTTATGGGTAAGTTCCACCCCCATGGTGATTCCTCAATCTATCTTGCTATGGCACACATGGCACAAGATTTCTCATACCGTTACATGTTAGTCGATGGTCACGGTAACTTCGGTTCTGTCGATGGTGATGAGCCAGCCGCAATGCGTTATACCGAAGCAAGAATGAGTAAAATTGCTGTGGAAATGTTGCGCGATATCAACAAAAACACCATTGATTGGCAAAGAAACTATGATGATACCGAAAATGAACCGGTTGTCTTACCTGCTAGAATTCCTAACTTGCTTGTTAACGGTGCTAACGGGATTGCCGTTGGGATGACAACAAATATCCCGCCACATAACTTGACTGAAGTTATTAGTGGTTTGCACATGTTAATGAAAAATCCTGATGCTACAACCAAGGACTTGATGAAAGTTATCCCAGGTCCCGATTTTCCAACTGGCGGAATTATTATGGGACGTGGTGGTATCTACCGTGCTTATGAGAGTGGTAAGGGTAACATTGTTGTTCGCGCCAAAACCAATATTGAGACTGAAAAGAGCGGCCGCGAGCGCATAATTGTGAGCGAAATTCCATTTATGGTAAACAAGGCTGAATTGGTGAAGAAAATTGCTGATTTGGCTCGAGAAAAGACTATCGATGGAATTACTGGTGTGCGTGATGAATCAGACCAGACAGGGATGCGGATTACCATTGATATTCGCCGTGATGCTAGTGCTAGCGTTGTTTTGAATAATTTATTCAAGCAAACTCAAATGCAGGCTAACTTTGGTATGAATATGGTGGCTATTGTTGATGGTGCGCCACACTTTTTAACCTTGAAGCAAATGCTGCAATATTACTTGGATCACCAAGAAGATGTTGTAACTCGCAGAACAAGATTCGAGTTAGCTAAGGCAGAGGCAAGAGCCCACATCCTTGAAGGGTTAAGAATCGCTCTGGACAATATTGATGAAATTGTCCACATTATACGCAATAGTCAATCAAGTGACATTGCTAAAGCAACTTTGATTAGCCGCTTTGGCCTTGATGATAAGCAATCTCAGGCTATCTTAGACATGCGTTTGGTTCGCTTGACTGGCTTGGAGCGCGATAAGGTAGAAGCTGAATACAAGGAATTACAAGCTAAAATTGCTGACTACAAAGATATTTTGGCTAAGCCTGAGAGAATTGACCAAATTATCTATGACGAATTGCTTGATATTCAAAAACGATTCGGTGATAAGCGAAGAACCGAAATTGGTGCTAGCGAAGTCGTTTCAATTGAAGATGAAGATTTGATTGAAAAGCAAAATATTCTGTTGACGGTTACCCATAACGGCTATATTAAGAGAATGCCAATTCAGGAATTTAAGACTCAAAACCGTGGTGGTAAAGGTATCAAGGGAATGGGTGTACAAGATGGCGACTTTATTGAGCATTTGATTTACTCAAGTACGCACGATCTATTACTCTTCTTCACCAATGCCGGCAAGGTTTACTCTAAGAAGGCCTATGAAATTCCTGAATATGGCCGTATGGCTAAAGGCTTACCAGTAGTAAATCTTTTGCAATTGGAAAAGGGAGAAAAGGTTCAAACAGTCATTAACATTCCAGAAAATGCGGATGACAATTACTTGTTCTTTATTACCAAGATGGGTACCGTTAAACGGACACACGTTAGCGAATTTTCTAATATTAGAAATAGTGGTCTAATTGCCTTAACCTTGAAGGATGGCGACGAATTGAGTAATGTTTTGACTACTGATGGTAAGCAAAATATCTTGATCGGAACGCATTTAGGTTATGCGGTAACCTTTAGTGAAAACGATGTCCGGGCAATGGGTAGAACTGCTGCGGGTGTTCGCGGAATCAATTTAAGAGAGAATGACTATGTAGTTGGATCTGGCGTTTTAGGTGCTGATGATCAAGTCTTGGTAATCTCTGAAAAGGGCTATGGCAAACGGACGCCAGCCGCAGAATATCCAGTTAAAGGCCGTGGCGGTAAAGGCATTAAGACTGCCAATATTACTGAAAAGAATGGTCCTTTGGCCGGCGTAACAATCATCAATTCAAATAATGATGTTATGGTAATTACTACTGATGGGATTATGATTCGCTTCAAGATTGAGGATGTTTCTCAAACTGGTCGTAGTACAATGGGCGTTCGCTTAATTAAAGTCAATGACGGCAGTCAGGTTGCAAGCTTAACTATTGTTCCGACTGAAGAAGAACAAGATCAAACTGGTGACGATGACGAGCCCAAAAATGAATAATTAATTAAGAAAAACAAAAATTTTGAACTTTTAAAAAAATTATCAAACTTTTTTGCGTAATAAATAATGAGCAGTAAAAAAACTGTTAGGATCACGTGAAAACTGTTTGGTAATTTTTTGTTTATATGCTAAAATTAGAAATTGCGAGTAATATTCCATTACTCCTTGTTCTTGATTTTAGCAAGAACCATATAGTCCAAAAGGAGGTGCAATAGTCATGGCAACTACAAAGTACGAAGTAACTTACATCATCAAGCCAGATGTTGACGAAGACAACAAGAAGGCAGTTGTAGAAAACTACGACAAGGTTATCGCTGATAACGGTGGTACTATGGTAGAATCCAAAGACTGGGGCAAGCGTCGTTTCGCATATGAAATTGATAAGTATCGTGAAGGTACTTACCACATTATGACTTTCACTGCTGACAACGCTGACGCAGTTAACGAATTTAGCCGTTTGTCAAAGATTGACAACGCTATCTTACGTTCAATGACCGTTAAGTTAGATAAGTAATTTTAATTTATTATCCGTTATGTGATTTAGGAAAGGAAGGTACATGAGTATGATTAATAGAGTTGTACTTGTTGGCCGTTTAACACGTGATCCTGAATTACGTACTACTGGGAGTGGAATCTCGGTTGCTACGTTTACTCTTGCTGTTGACCGTCAATTTACAAATAGCCAAGGTGAGAGAGGCGCAGATTTCGTCAGCTGTGTAATTTGGAGAAAGTCAGCAGAAAACTTCTGCAACTTTACTTCAAAGGGTTCATTAGTTGGAATTGATGGCCGAATTCAAACCAGAAGTTATGATAATAAAGATGGGCAAAGGGTATATGTAACCGAAGTTGTTGTTGATAACTTCGCATTGCTCGAATCACGCAAGGATCGTGAAGCCCGCGGTCAAAATGGTGGTTATACACCAAATAGTGGAAATGCTGGCAGTCAACCTGCTAACAATTTCCCAAATAATGGCGGATCACAAGGTAATTCACAGACTAATAACAATCAAAATAATTCACAAGATCCATTTAGTGGCTCAGGTGATACGATTGATATTTCTGATGACGATCTACCATTTTAAACTAAATTAAAGAAAGGATTCTAGAACATGGCTCAACAAAGAAGAGGCGGCCGTCGTCGTCGTAAGGTTGACTATATCGCAGCTAACCACATCGACTACGTTGACTACAAAGATGTCGATCTGTTGAAACGTTTTATCTCAGAAAGAGGTAAGATTTTACCACGTCGTGTTACTGGCACTAGTGCTAAGAACCAACGTAAAGTAGCTAATGCAATTAAGAGAGCTCGTATCATGGGCTTGTTACCATTCGTTGCTGAAGACTAATTTAGATCGAAATAAACCAAAAGGACAGGACACAAGGTTCTGTCCTTTTTTCGTATAATAATTAAAAAAATTCTCTCTTCGTATTGTACCTACTGTTTTCAATCATGAGCCGGAATAAGGTATAATTAACACTGATATACTATATCTATTAGGAAGGATCTTCATGAAGGATTTTTTACGTAAGCTAGAATTGCCTGAATTTATTAAGGATTCACGGCTGACAGCTTCTATAATCATTGCACTTTCTCTTTCATTATTGGGAAGCATTATTGCGATGATTATGAATCCATTGTTTGGATTGGCAATGCTTTTAGTCTTTATTTTGACCGTTGCCTTTGCCATCTATGGGACCTATATTTTAGCGGGTAATGCAAATAGCTTTGCGGTTAATTTGTCTTACCGGATAAAGCGTAGTGAACAAGAAGCAATGATTAAGATGCCGTTGGGAATTTTGCTTTATGATTCGGATCACCAAATTCAGTGGGTTAATCCATATCTGCAATTATATTTAAAGAGTACAGATTTAGTGGGGCACACAATTGAATCAGTTGACCCTGATCTGAATAAGCTACTTAATGAAGCAATTGAGGCAAAAACAGCAGAAAATCATCTGGTTGATTGGGATGGTCACCGATTTGAAATGGTGGTCCAAAATAATTTAGGCGTAATATATTTATTGGATATTACGCGCTATGCCAAAATTGAAGATAAATATAAAGCTGAACGATTGGCGATTGGTCAAATTTTCATCGATAATTATGATGAGCTAAGTGAAGCAATGCATGATCAAGAATTGACCAGCATGAGTTCATATGTGCAAAATACATTGAGTGATTATGCGAAAAAGTTTAACGCATATTTAAAACGGATTGATGAAGACCATTTCTTGATCTTGATCCATATGCAAGAATTAGCTGAGATGGAGAAGGACAAATTCTCTGTTTTAGATAAGGTGCGTCAAGAAACGAGTAGAAACAATAGGCCACTTACTTTATCTATGGGAATTGCTTTTGGGAGTGATTCTTTGTCTGAAATTGCCAACCAGGCTCAATCTAACTTGGATTTGGCCCTAGGTCGAGGTGGAGACCAGGTTGTCTTACGTCAACCCGGTAAAGACGCCCGCTTTTATGGCGGTAAGTCTAATCCGATGGAAAAGCGGACTAGAGTTAGAGCAAGAATGGTTTCACAAGCAATTAGTGAACTATTTAAAGATGCCGATCAAGTTTTTGTTGTTGGTCATCAGCGTCCTGACATGGACTCAGTCGGTAGTGGGATTGGCGTAGTAAAATTAGCTCGTCTTCACGGAGTTAAAGCTAATTTTGTTTTAGATACTAATAAGACAAACTATGATGTTGGTCGCTTGGTCACCTTAATGCAACAGAAAAATCAGGATAAGGATATTTTTATTAACCCTGATGTAGCTTTAGCTCAAGTTACTGACAAGTCAATGTTGGTAATGGTTGATCATTCGAAGTATTCAATTACTTACTCACGGGCACTTTATGATCGTTTGAAGAATCGAATCATCGTTATTGATCACCATAGACGAGGCGAGGAATTCCCTGAAAATCCAATGTTAACCTATGTTGAACCATATGCTTCTTCGGCTTGTGAATTGGTCACTGAAATGATTGAATATCAGCAGCCAGCTAACGGTAAGCAAGTTTTGACCGATATTGAAGCTACAGCAATGTTAGCCGGGATTGTGGTCGACTCCAAGGAATTCTCGTTGAGAACAGGAACTAGAACCTTCGATGCGGCTAGTTACTTACGTTCAATCGGGGCTGATTCAGCAGTTGTAAGCATGCTCTTGAAAGAGGACATTGATAGTTTCCTCGAACGGACGCATTTAGTAGCCACTTTGAAGATGGTGAAGCCACATATGGCCGTATTATGTGGACCTGATGATAAGATTATAGATCCGATCATTACAGCGCAGGCGGCTGATACTGCACTTGATTTGGAAAATGTGGGTGCTAGTTTCGCAATTACGCGGCGCAGTGATAATACGATTGGTATTTCAGCTAGATCAATGGGTAAGATCAACGTTCAAATTATTATGGAAAAATTGGGCGGTGGTGGACATCTTTCTAATGCGGCAACACAGATTAAAGATGTTACTATTGAAGAAGCAAAACAAAAATTGCTTGATGCAATTGATGAATATGAAAAAGAAAATGATTAGGAAGGACAAATATGAAAGTTATTTTTACTCAAGATGTTAGAGGTCGAGGTAAGCGTGGACAAGTTAAGGACGTACCTGATGGATACGCACAAAATTACTTGATTAAGCGAGGCTTGGCTAAAGAAGCTACTAAAGGTAACATGAATACCTTGAAGCGTGTAGAAGCTAATGAAAAGGCTGCTTATGAAGCAGAAAAGGCCGAAGCAGAAAAGATCAAGGCAGAACTTGAAAAAGACGATACCGTTGTTAACTTCAAATCTAAGGCTGGTACTGACTCACGTTTGTTTGGTTCAATCTCAAGTAAGAAGATTGTGGAAGGCCTTGAAAAGCAATACGGTATCAAGGTTGATAAACGCAAGCTTAACTTGCCAGAACCAATTAAGACTTTGGGCTATACTAATGTTCATGCCAAATTATTTAAGGGTGTAGAAGCTACTATTCGCGTTCACGTTACTGAACAAGACTAATAAAAAGTGGTTGTGATTGATGGATAATATCGTTTCTCAACAAATTCCGCATGATCGCGATGCCGAAAGGGCAGTTCTGGGTGCGATTTTTATCGATCCTGAAGCCATTGCGGATGCTAGTGCGGTAGTTCAGCCTGAAGATTTCTATGAGCGGGCTAATCAAATTGTCTTTCAAGCGATGTTGGACTTGTCTGATCGCGGGGATGCAATTGATACGCTGACCTTACAGGATGAATTAAATAAAAGAAATCAGTTAGAAGATATTGGTGGTATCGGTTATGTTTCTGAATTAGCGATGGCCACACCGACAGCAGCGCATGTTACCTATTATGCCAAAATTGTGCATAGGAAGGCGCTGCTTCGTCGTTTAATCTCTGCTAGTCAGAAGATTATCTCTAATGCAATCGATGGCTCTGACGATGTAACAGACATTCTAGATGACGCTGAAAGTGAAATTATGAATGTTTCGTCAGAGAATAGCACAGGCGGCTTTAGAACCATTAAAGAGATCGTTAATTCAGCGATTAATGATATTAATAATATTCCGGATGACGGAAATATGGTTACTGGCTTGCCGACTGGTTTTGCGGAATTAGATAAGATGACAACTGGTTTTCACGATGATGAATTGATCATTGTAGCTGCTCGTCCTGGTGTGGGTAAGACTTCATTTGCCTTAAATATTGCGCAAAATGTAGGGCTACACACTGAAAAAAGTGTAGCTATGTTCTCACTAGAAATGAGTGGAGAGCAACTGGTTCAGAGAATGTTAGCTTCTGAAGGACTGATTAATTCACAGCACTTGAGAACTGGCCAGCTTGATGAAGAAGAATGGCGTAAATTGGTAGTGGCTTCTGGGTCACTAGCAGGTGCGCAAATCTTTATCGATGATACGCCCGGAATCAAGATGAGTGAAATTCGTGCTAAATCACGGCGATTAGCTAAGGAAAAGGGCAATCTTGGTCTTATTGTAATTGACTACTTGCAGCTGATTGAAGGGCCACGCAGTGAATCACGGCAACAAGAAGTTTCTGCTATTTCAAGACAGTTAAAAAAGCTAGCTAAAGAGTTGCACGTGCCTGTTATTGCCCTTTCGCAGTTATCACGGTCAGTTGAACAAAGACAAGATAAACGGCCTGTATTATCTGATATTCGTGAATCTGGGTCAATTGAACAGGATGCCGATATTGTTTCTTTCTTGTATCGTGACGATTATTATCGTGATGAACCAGATGATGGTGAAAGTAGCGGTAGTCAAGATGAAGTTGGCGCAGAAGACGATAATGGTGAAGTAGAAGTCATCATTGAAAAGAACCGTTCCGGTAGCCGGGGGACGGTTAAGCTAATGTTTTCAAAGCCATTCAACCGTTTTTCAAATTTGGATTATGCGCATGATCCTAATGGTAATTAGAAAAAGCACTCGATGAGTGCTTTTTCTATGTTTGAATATAATACGAACAATATTTACATTTATAATGGTAATTATTTATATTTGGTGTTGAAATGATACCATAAGTTTGTACTATTACTGAAAAGAGTAATAACGAATATACTCATGGAGGAATAGCAAATTTATGAAATTTAAGAAGATTTTGCTTGGTGCATGTGCAGTTTTAGCAGCTGTGTCATTAGCAGCCTGCTCAAATAGTAAGAAGAGTTCATCCTCATCGAATGAACCTAAGGAATTGAACGTTGAATTTGTACCAAGTACCCAAGCAAATAAGATGGAAGCTAAGGCCAAGCCTTTAGGCACATTATTGCAAAAGCAATTACACATTCCAGTTCACGTAACCGTTTCTACCGACTATAGTGGGCTGGTTGAAGCAATGTCATCTAAGAAAGTTGACGTAGGCTTTATGCCACCATATTCTTACATATTAGCTCATAAAAAGGGAATTGCTGATGTTTTATTGCAAGCCGAACGTTACGGCTATGATGAACCATCCGGTAAGATGAATCATACCTTAATGCATAAGTATCGTGGTATGATCGTGGTTAAGAAGGGCTCAAAGATCAAATCTTGGAAAGACTTAAAGGGTAAAAAGATTGCGATTGGCGATCCTAGTTCTTCATCGGGCTATGTTTATCCAATTGCGGAACTTTACAAAAAGGGCTTGAATGTAACCAAGGACTGCAAATTAGTTAATGTTAAGGGTGACGATCAAGAAGTGTTATCCGTTTTGAATGGGGATGTTGATGCCGCATTCGTCTTCTCAGATGCACGTAATATTGCCGCTAAGGATGACAAGAAAGCAATGACCGATGTTGTGCCAATCTACTTTACCAAGTGGATTCCAAACGATACTATTGCGGTTAGAAAAGATATGCCTAAAAAATTCAGAGTTAAGTTAGCTAAGGCTTTCAAGAATATTGCTAAGTCTAAGAAGGGTAAGCAAATTATCGAAAGCATTTATAACCATTATGGTTACGTTGAAGCTAAGGATTCCGACTTTGATGGCTTACGTCAATACCAAAAGATCGTTAACAAAGCTACTGGTGGCAGTAACTAAAATAGAATAATTTAATTGAAAGGGCTCACCATTACGGGTGAGTTCTTTTTGTTTCTATATAATATATCAGTTAAAATAGACATAAAAGAAATGAAGAAAGAAGAAAAATATGAAAATTGCGGTTTTGACTGATAGCTCGGCTTATTTGACTAAAGAGCAACAAGAAAAATATCAGATTGATGTTCTGCCTATCCCGATTATTTGGGGGAAGAAAGTTTACCATGATTTAGTTGATATTGGCTATGAAGAGTTTTATCAAAAATTAAGTGAAGAAAAAGAATTACCAACAACTTCTCAACCTTCAATCGGTGACTTAAAAGAAAAAATTAATGAATATGTTGAGCAGGGATATACAGATGTGATTGTGATTACTCTTTCAAGTGGTATCTCCAGCTATTTTTCAACGGTTCAAAGTGTTACTGCAGAGGAAGATCGTATCAAGGTTCATCCATTTGATAGTAAGATTACTTGTGCAGGTGAAGCAGATTATGCCATGCTAGCAGGGCGACTAGTGCAGGCAGGAGCCAATATTGATTTAATTATGCATGATCTCAAGGACTTGCAAAAAACAATGGATGTGCGCTTCATGGTGGACGATTTGAGCCATTTAAAGCGGACTGGACGTTTATCTAATGCGGCTAGCTTTGTTGGTACGTTGTTCAAGATTAAGCCGATTTTATCGATGGATGTGCAAAATGAAGGCCATATTTCAGCGATTGCGAAAGAGCGTCAATATAAACGTGCATACAAGCATGTGCAAAATGATTTTGATAATTTGACTAAAAATATGCCGTATAAGATTCAGGACACAATTTTTGATTCACATGATCCTGAGAAAAAGCAAGAGTGGCTGGAAGATTACCAAGCAAAGTTTCCTAAGTATAAGTTCGATACCAGCATTATCGGACCAGTTGTTGGCGTGCACGTGGGACAAGGAACAATGTCGATGATTTGGTGCCGTGATTTGGATACTTATTTTGATGAAAATGGGCGACCAATTGAAGGAATTGAGTCAAAAGTGGTTGAAGATCCAGCGTAAATCAACAAAAACAATTACATACATATGAAAGCCTTTACACATAAGGGCTTTTTTCTTTATAATATTAGTAGCACGAAAACTTTTTGGAGAAAAACTTACATACAGAAAAGGATGAGAATATGGCAGAAAAGAAATATGTTGGTAGTATCGAAGCTGGTGGTACTAAATTTATCGTCGCTGTGCAAGATGTTGAAACAGGCAAGGAAGTAGCGCGTGATCGTATTCCTACCACTACTAACAAGGAGACTTTACAAAAAACAGCTGAGTTTTTCAAAAAGCACCCCGTTGATGCATTAGGAATTGGTACTTTTGGTCCAATTGATATCAATCCTAACTCTCGTACTTATGGCTACATTTTGGACACGCCTAAGCCAGGTTGGTCAGGTACGGACGTAAAGGGCTTCTTTGAAAGAGAATTAGGTATTCCGGTTGCCATGACAACCGATGTTAATGCATCATGTTATGGTGAATATGTTGCTCGCGGCCGCAATGATTCTAAGAGTTACTTCTACGCAACGGTTGGTACTGGCGTTGGCGCTGGAATTGTACAAGCAGGTAAGTTGCTCGGCCTTAATAATCACCCAGAAATGGGCCACATGTTGGTTCGTCGTTATCCTGGTGATGATTATGAGGGTCACTGTCCATTCCATAATGATGCCTGTGTCGAAGGCATGGCTGCTGGTCCAAGTCTTGAAGGCAGAACTGGAATCCCAGGTGAAAAGTTGTCACGTGATAACAAGGTCTTCACTTATTCCGCATATTACATTGCCCAAATGCTCTTCAATGTTTACATGGCTGCTCGTCCCGATGTAATGATTGTCGGCGGTTCAGTTTTAAATGAAAATGATTTGGTTAAGGTTAGAAAGTTCTTTGATGAATTTAACAACAATTACGTTGCCACACCAGATTTGAACGAATTGATTGTGCGTCCAGCTGTGGCTCACAACGGTTCTGCAACGCTTGGCGATTTTGAATTAGCTAAGAATTTGCTCAAATAAAAAAGCATAGATAAATTGAATAAGCAATAAAAAGGCTCAACTCGTTAAGAAAGACGTAAGGCGAGCCTTTTTTGACGTAATTTGACCTAAATGCGAGTAATATTAATTCTAGAAACGTAACCGGTTTATTAAGAAAGGAGCCCAACTATGAACAAATCAGATAGTGGCTTAAAAGACAAAGTTATCGGTAAAGTGAAAGAAGTCGAAGGTAAAATTACCGGCGATAAATCACGCGAAGTCCAAGGAAAAGCTCAACAAGCCAAGGGCAAAGTTAAGGACAAAGCCAAAAAATTAAAGGATGATCTGGAAAAAGACCATCAAATAGATGAAGATTGTTAAAGACTCAGGTCGACTAGCAATAGCTAAACAGAAAGCAAATAGGTGATCCTATGTTATCATGGATCTGGGTTTTAATCGTTGGCGCTATAATAGGTCTAATAGCTGGTTTCATAACCGGCAAGGGTGGATCAATGGGATTTATAGCTAATTTAATAGCAGGGCTGGTTGGTTCAACCTTAGGCCAAGCAATCTTTGGTTCGTGGGGGCCGCAAATGGCTGGGATGGCAATCGTACCATCAATATTGGGAGCAGTCATCTTGGTACTAGTGGTTTCCTTTGTACTAGGGATGCTTAGAAGAACTGAATAAAAATAGAATAAGAGAAAAAAGACATGCTTAGCATGTCTTTTTTTGTGTTTCATGTGAAACTATTTTAGCTTTTTTCGTTCATTTTCTTTCTCAGCTAAAAAACGTTGCTTAATTTCTTCAGGCAAAAGACTAGGGACCGTCTTGTCATAAAATTCAAAGAATATGGGTGCCTTGTTAGAGTCATTGCTCTTGGGATATAAGGCAAAGTCACTTTCGCTAAACGGTAAGCTGATATTACCACGTAAAGCATTGATAATCTCACCGAACATATGCAAAACATAACGGCGCGTCTCAGGCTCTAATGACATGATTACGCGACTGAAACGGACAGTGCCTAATAATTTATTGGCTGTAATCTGGAACACATCGGTAATGTTCAATTCATCAAAAGCTTGAAAGAGGGCATCCCAGAGTTCGCCGCGTTGTTTTTCAGGAATGCTGTGATTGAAATCGATGAGCGAGTGGCGCAATGAGCGAGCACCTGAAGTTAAACTTTCAGCTAAAACAAAACTGTCACGCCCCACGGCCCAGCGGCGAGGATCATGTTGTTGGACCATCGGTGCAGTGCTTTTGACGATTAAAACGTGTTCAGGATGATCAAGCATGGTGCCAATGATTGAAGCTTCTGGGAGGTAGGTCTTCATCTTGGGTAATGCACGTACAAAGCCAGGTGCTTTCCAGACTTGGTGGAAAAAGCCGGGGCCGTCAAAGCTAAAGGCCTTGATAATACGGTCCTGCAAATCAGGCTCAGCGACACTTAAAGCATATTCAGCGTAATTGCCACCTTTAGAGTGACCTGCTAAATATATTTTGTCATGGGGAAAGGCGGCAGCCATTTCTTTGAGATAATTGGCAGCAACATCTTGACCATAAACTTTGGGCATGTAGTTCATATTCATGTCTTCGTTCCAGCCGATGATTGAGTTGTCGGTTCCGCGGTAAACGATGATAATTGTATTATCGGTTAGGCGAAAAGTAGCCGCGGTAAATTGAAGTGGATAAGGATCCTTTTCCAGCCGATTAGTCCAATTAAGGATTTTGATGTCGCCTAGACGAGGTGATTTAGGTAAAAGAAGAATTTGATCGCCAGCTAAATCTTTCATTTGAACTTGAAATGAAGGAAGGACGTGTAATTTTTCTGCGACTTCACTTAAGGTATGTTCCTTAGCAGATTTGTCGACGGGTAAGTAGATGATTGAGGCGAAGAGGGATGCGTCCACGCTATTAAAAGGCCGTTCTTTAAAAGAAAGATCTCCCCGCCAACGTAAATAATCAAGTGTTCCAGCCATAATCTCATCCTTTCATTAATTAGGCAATATTACTATTTTACTAAATTGTCGCGCCAAAATAAAAATCTCAAGCTAATGCTTGAGATTTAAAATGATTTTACATACCACCACGGGTATAACTAATACGGGTAATATCAGAATATTTACGTAGATTCATGACAATAGAGTTCTCATCAATCTTATTATTAATGATTCCGTCAACGTAGAAAACAATGTGGTCATCACTCACGTCGAGAATTTTAACAGTAACATTTTCGACGTGATTATCTGCTAGTTCTTGCCTGATTTTAGATAAAATATGATGCTGATTAATAGCCACAATTTGAATGTTAAAACGAACATGTGGCGTTATTTTGTTGATAATGACATCATCGTGAAAGATCATTTGAATGATAAACAATAGGGCGGTTGATAGGATACCGATGAAATACATGCCAGCACCAACAGCCATCCCGATGGCGGCAGTTGCCCAAACTCCAGCGGCAGTAGTTAAGCCTGAGACCTGTTCTTTTCTAACTAGGATTGTACCCGCACCAATGAAGGAAATTCCTGTAACGATCTGGGCCGCAATTCTTGATGGATCTAGTGCAATGTCATGCATGCTTAATAGATCGGTAAATCCATATTTAGATACGATCATGAATAAAGCAGAAGCAATCGCAACTACGATATGAGTTCTCACACCCGCGCTTTTTCTCTGAATCGCCCGCTCATAGCCGATTAATGCGCCACAAAAAGCTGCGACAACAATTCTAAGTAGCCAATCTAATTCGGTTGTAATTGGAGCTAAAGTTTGCATTATTTAGTCCTCATCCTTTGTATAATCAACAATTATTATCATTTCTATTTTAACGTAAATGCAGAAAAATTATAGTCTGGGGAATTTTTTTGAACTTTTTTCAAAAAAAGACTTGCACAGTTTCCATCTATATGGTTTAATAAATACTGTTGTCGGGTAAGACAACGAAGAGTTGCTGACTTAGCTCAGTTGGCAGAGCACCTCACTAGTAATGAGGAGGTCGGAGGTTCGAACCCTCTAGTCAGCATTATAAAGATTCATTTTTATTGATTAACCTTGATTTATCAACGTTTTACGAAGATAAGTTAAGGTTAATTTTTTTGTATAAAGAAAAATAATGCACATAATCTGCACACGTTTTAGAGTGTGTGCATTGAATGAACTCAGAGCGTAGAATAAAGGTTGATATGACGGGCTTTAAGCCCGTTTTTTTGTGTGCACAGCATGAACACGGAGTATAATTAAATTAATTAGAAACAATGAAGATTAAATAGGTGAAAAAATGAGTTATACGATTTATACCAAAGGAATAACTAGTAATTTCTTCGATAAAGATGGATATAAAATTGGTTTTTGGTGTTATTACTTACGTACTGAAAATACTACTGAATTAAAGTGTAAAGTAGTTAAAAGTGAAGATGCTAAAAAATTAACTGCTCCAAGAATGCAATTAAAATCAATAATTGAAGCTTTAAAGTTTTGTGAGAATGATAGTTTCGTAGATTCTATAAAGTTATATACTAACAATCAGCAATACTTCAAACAGTGTTTTGAAAATGAAAAAAGCCGAAAGAAAAATAAAGATCTTTGGGCACAAATAGATAAATTGAAACTGGATAAGGGCTTAATTATTTTCCCTGAGGATAAAGATAATGCTGTTAAGCAAAGTCGTGGAATGAAGATACTAGAAGCCGCTATAAGGGATACACAGGCTCATAATAATGACTGGGAGGAACATACCGCCCATCCTAGTTTAAACAAGGAAATGGAAGATTAGATAGGAAAGTGTCTGGGAAATAACTAAATCTCAGACACTTTTATTTACTCAAAAAATTAATAGCTATCATTTTTGATTTAAACAAGTTTTATAACTTGTTTTTTTCTTGCTCAATAAATTTTTCTATACTCTTACCAAAATCTTCCATCCCTGTTAACTGATAACTTTCTGCAATTTTCTGACAATAATCAATGTACTTTTCATCTTTGTGGAAGTGATAAGCTATCAAATATTTATGGACAGCTATACTGCTTTTAATTAGATATAATTCGGGAATTTGCGGCATTTTTTCAACTATTTCAATGTAACAATCAAGACCATCATATTGATTATTAGACATCGAATTGCTGATAAAATTATTGATAATTGCACTTACGGCCACCATTATCTTGTTATCAACTGTATTTGAAGTTTCTTTAATTATTTGCTTAACAATGGCTCTATTAGCATCTAGATCATAGAAATCCATGAAATCACAATAGAGCTGCAATTTTAGTTCAGTAAAATTAGGAATGTCGAAGATCCTTTCCCGCAACTTTTTCTGTAATTCTAGGTTAGGCTGATAGTCATCCTCATAATTAATTCTCAGAGTTTCGATCATTCCTTCGACTTCTAAAGCATCTTGATCCTTTTTATCTTGAGGCAGGTCACTGTCTTTAATTGATTGAACGATCTTTTTTAGAGTAGGGATATCATGGTGATAGACAGCGGTAGTGGCCGTATGTCCCCAATTTTCTTCTTGTTCGTGGATTAGGTCACGTTCATTTTCTAAACGCTTGAAAAAGTCACTACTATCAATGTGATTGCGGTGCAACAGTGCTAGCAAATCTTCTGCAGTAATTCTATGCTTATTCTTTTCTACCTTGGCATAGTAAGAAGTACTGATAATGTTGCCAACCCATTCTTTCTGTGTTTTTGATTTCGCTAGTCTTTCTTCTTTAAGTAACTCACCGATCGTCATAATGTCACCTCAAAATGTCAAATACGCCACTTTTAAAAATTAATCTCTTTTTCACTTTATTATAATTGCAACAACAAATGAGACAAAGAAAAAGGGGTTAAACATTATGAATGTATTTTTGAAAAATAAGGATTACAGAAGATTTTCAGTTGCCAGTTTTTTATCTACTGCTGGGGATGTATTCTTTTACTTAGCATTCATGACTTACGCAAGTAAATTGCACAACTATTCATTGGCTTTATCATTGATCGCTATTTCAGAATCTATTCCAAGACTATTTGATATTTTTGGAGGTTTCTTAGCTGATAAAACTAGAAATAAGTTCAAAAGCATCTTCTTAATGGCCGTAGTTCGATTTGTTCTTTACGGTATAGTAGGCTTGCTCTTTGTCAGCAATGTTTCTCAATGGAATTTAGTTATTATAGTTGTCATTATTAATTTTTTATCTGATACGTTTGGTGCTTACTCTACTGGATTGATCGCTCCATTAATTGTCGACATTGTCGGAAAAGAAGAATTTGGTGAAGCTGAAGGTTTTACCAACGGCGTGAGTGAAGTAATCAATACTATTGCACAATTTGTCGGTTCAGGGTTGTTGCTTTTCTTGTCCTTTGCTAACTTGGCTTTCATTAATGCTATTACTTTCATGGTAGCTGGACTTCTATTTTTAAGTGTTGGTTTAAAGCATAGAAAAGATCAAAAGCCACTTGAAGCACAAGAAGTTAATGATCAGAAGTTTTTCGCCACCATGAAGTCATCATACAAACAAATGAAGAAGGCACAAGGTTTGTTAACTGTTATCTTCGTGATTGCTTTGCTTAATGGTATTTTAACTGCTCTTGGATCATTAATTCCAATTATGATTGCAGGAAATAAATCTACAATGATCATCACTAGCTACAGCTTTACTATTGCTGTAATGGGTGTAGTGGTAAGTGTTGGCGCTATTTTAGGCAGTATGTTTGGACCACAATTATTCAAAAAAGCTTTAGTATTTACCATCACTATTCTTGCTATTATTTTGAGTTTTGCTACGACCGTTGCGACTATATTGGCTAATATCTATGCCGTTTTAGCTGTTTACTTCTTGTTAGCAGCAACTGCAAGTATTGCCTCAATTAAGATGCAACAATGGTTAGTTAACACAATTGAACATAAGATTTTAGCTTCATCTGTTGGTTTATTGAATACTATCTTGATGGCTGTAGCACCAATTTTTACTACAATTATGACTTCAATATCTGGTTTTGTTAGTGTAAAATACGCATTATTTACTTTGATTGCAATTGAAGTTATTATCTTGTTCGTTGCCATCAAGATGGGGATAAAAAACAAAGTCAAAGCAGAAATCAATACAGTACAATAACTGTTTCTAATACAACAGAAGAAGTACAGTTTAGATATTTGTAATTTGTTCTTTCCCACTTGATTTTCATTTCGGGGGGTAAAATGAAGGTGTAAAAAATATACGTAACAATCCAATAATTTTAAGAATTGGAGTGAATTTTTATGAAACTAAATAAACTCGCATTAATTTCTACAGCTGCCTTAATGGGAATCGCACCTCTTATGAGTGCCACAACTAGTGCTCACACAGTACAAGCTGCAACAAACAGGGCGGTAATGCATACTGCTATCGCTTACGACAAGAATGGTAATAGTACTGGTAAGAAATACTACTCCTATCAATATGTAACAGTAGAAAGCAATCCTGTTAAAATAGACGGTACACTTTACTACAAGGTAAGCGGCAAAGATCAATATTTAAAAGCTACTAATATTGACGGTGTAACTCGGAAAATCACTCATAATGCCTATATCTATAAGTCTTCAAATGGCAGAACCTCTTACATGAATCGTTGGAAGCTCTATAAGGGCGAAACAGTCACTACTTATGGTGGTTCTTACAAGTTCAAGAATGGTAAGCGTTACTTCCGCATCGCTGGACCAAGAAAACAATATATTAAGTCATACAATTTGGGACCTGTTATTAAAGTAAATACTGTTCAAGGACCAACAACGGTTACTACTAACACCAAGCCAACCACTAATACTAACAATACGTCTTCAAATAGTGTTCCACCAATGAGTAAGGATGAAACAACAGTAACCGTATTACGGAACGGTATCCCTCTTCTCGTTGAAGTACCTGGTAAAGACAAAGTTCAACCTTCCGGCAAATATGCAAAGAATGGTGAAAAGTTTACGGTAGACTACTTAGAACAAGGCATTCGAGCAGGTACTGGTGAGGACGGCGATGATGATTGGGAACAAGCAATTTACCACATTAAAGGTACTGATTACTGGATTCTTAATTTATTTGTCAATGCTGCCAAAAAGATGCCAGTTCATAACTATACTTTAGCAAATAGGTATTCACTCATTAGATTTACCAAGGCCACAGATCTATATAATACAAATGGGACTCCTCAAAATATAAAGCTTGCAAAGAATTCTGAAGAGTGGAAAGTAGATAAGTTATTATATATTTGGGTACCAAGTGAAAATAAAGCAGAAGAATTTTATCATTTAGCACCAGTCCGTTATTGGCAAAATGTAATACGTTTATCAAATAACGGTCAATACACAAAAGATTATATGCCACTCAAAGCTGACAATTATGTCAAAGCCAGCGATGTTAAATTTGTTGAAAATAGTGTTAAAATCACTCCATCTAACACTCCAGAAGAAGCACAAGCTGCTGCCTTGAAGAAATAAGATATAAAAATAAGAACTCCGTCTACATGATGTAGATGGAGTTCTTTCTAACCTTTATTTTATTAACTCAAAAGAAAAAGTACGTATCATTTGTAAATGCTTACATGGGGGTAAATTAAAGGTAGAAAATAAAGAAGTACATAGCAGGGAGCGTGAGTTAAGATGAGAGAGAAACCTGAATTATATAGAATAATTTGGGCTGTAATAACTTTGATCTGGTTAGCACTAGATTTGTTTTGGCATAGCCAAGCAGTAGGTGCAAAGATATTCATGATGATTTACACCTTAGTATTAGTCATTTGGGATATTATCATCATTGTGCAAAGCCGCAAACATAGAAAGAATAATAGCTGATTTCAAGCATTCATTAGCAAGTCTGATGAATGCTTTTTTACATTTACTATTTCTTTACCTTAGTGAAATCATACTTTCTATACTTAAGCGCAACACTTTTATCTTTGAAAATCGCACCGTTGACGACACTAGGATCGGTCCCGTAGCTTAAGAAGAGACAATCATGATTCTTAAATTGACCAGGCTGATAATCCAAGTTCACCAGATCCAAGAAGCCGCGCACTTTTAACGAATTACCTTGAGTATCAATTAGAACAATATTGCCAGAGTATTTTATATTTTGTTTTTCAGAGTGACGATTCAATTTTAAATTTGGATCGATTTTCTGATAAGTGACATTGCCGTTAACCGTATGCTCAGTAATCACGAGTTTTCTAGCCTTTTTAGAATAAGGATCGCCGCGATACCAGGTACCACGGTACTGGCTAGGTACAGTCGCAAGTTTAAAGCCCTTATATTTTTTATGAATATTAATGCGAGGAGCTTCACTAGATGATTTAGTCTCATGACGTACAATTTTTGAACTACTTGATGATTGTGAACTTGAATTTGATTTTGCTGTTTGCTTATTGCATCCCGTCAATAGCGCAGCGGCCATTACACTGATTAAAACAATCGCTTTTTTCATATTTATTCTCTTTTCTTAAATTTAATCTCAATTATAAAATATCTTTGAACAAAATAAAAAGTGTCTGGGAAAAAACTAATTCTCAGACAGGAAAAAAGAACGATGATTTCCTAATGGATTTCATCGTTCTTTTTCTATACTTTAAGTGCCTTCCTTGATATTATTGAATCACCACAAAACAAAAAGAAAGAAGGCAATCTTAATGTATCAAAATTATACCATAGGTCAAACAGCTTTAACACTCAACTTAGACTTCGCTATTCCTCATAATCATTTGGCTAATACCATTAGCTGGTTTGTCGATTCAATTCCAGAAGATGTCTTATTGGGTAATACTGCTAAAACCGGTCGTCCAGCTTATCATCCAGCGATGATGCTTAAAATCTTGCTTTTTGCTTATTCCAGAAGAGTATTTTCAGGCAGAAAAATCGAATTAATGCTGGAAGAAAACGTGCCGATGATGGCTTTGGCTGAACACCAACAGATTTCTTACCATACTATAAATAACTTTAGATCCAGCAAGCATGCCAATGAGCTGGTTAAGAAAAGCTTCCTCTACTTTACCAATTTGTTAGAAGCCGAGGGCCTTATCAATGAAGGAGCGATCTTTATTGATGGCACTAAAATCGAAGCTGACGCCAATCGCTATACTTTTGTTTGGCGCAAGGCAGTTGAAAAATTTCATGACAAGCTCAAAGGTCAAGCGGTTGAGCTTTATGATGAATTGATTGCCAAAGAAGTCGTCAAAGCAATGGCAAAAGAGAAAGTCCAGACCAGTCAAGGTTTGGCAGAGCTAGCACAAGAAACGGAAGCCGAGATTGAAAAGCTGACCGAAGAAATTGAGCAAGAACCCAAAGCAATCCCTGGCGGTTCGCCTAGAAAAGCAAGAAGACGCGGTCTTAAAAAGCTGCTTCATAAACTAAGAAAAGACTATGTTCCTCGAATGAAGAAATATGAAGAGGCGAAAGAAATCTTTGCAGGGCGTAACAGCTATTCTAAGACAGATCATGACGCGACTTTCATGCATATGAAGGAAGATCACATGAAGAACG
Source organism: Lactobacillus sp. UMNPBX12 (assembly GCF_002553955.1). Taxonomy (NCBI): domain Bacteria; kingdom Bacillati; phylum Bacillota; class Bacilli; order Lactobacillales; family Lactobacillaceae; genus Lactobacillus; species Lactobacillus sp. UMNPBX12. The sequence goes on along the minus strand of NZ_PCYY01000015.1, from coordinate 3,939 downwards.
GCCAGCTCAAGCCAGGCTACAATATTCAAGCCGCCACCACTGATCAATATGTGGTTGACTTTGCTTTATACCCTAATCCAACTGATTTCAGAACTTTCGAACCATTTTTAAAGCAGATGACGACACTAGACAAGTTTGACAAGATTGTCGCTGATGCTGGTTATGGCAGCGAATATAATTATTCAATGTTAGAAGAAGAGTATTCAGACAAGAAGTACTATATTCCTTATACCATGTACGAAAAGGGAAAGACCAGAAAGTATCGCAACGATCCAACTAAGCTGGCTAACTGGTTCTATGATGAAAAAGATGATTATTACCTTGATCAAAATGGCGTCAGATTCAACTTCAAATATTATAGTCAACGTAAAGATCGATCGACTGGTCAGGTTCGTGATTTTAAGGTCTATGAAGCAGATGAATTTCAACTAACGCCAGAATTAGAACGCTTAGCCAAGACTAAGAGCGGACGCCAACGTCAGGTTCGCTATAATCCTAACTGGCAATACCTAAAAGAAAAAGCCAAAGCAGTTCTCCAAAGTCCTGAAGGCAGACACATCTACAGCATGAGGAAATATGATGTGGAGCCGATTTTTGGACATTTGAAGAACGTCTTTGGCATGCGCCGAACTCATTTAAGAGGCAAAAAGAAGGTTGAAACAGATATAGGAATAGCCTTCATGATGATGAATTTAAGCAAATATTGGAACAGAAGATGGTCAAAAGACCAATTTTCTTTGTTCAAAAATAAAAATAGACAGAAAAAGACGGTCAAGCAACTCAAATTAAGAGTTGGATTGATCGTCTTTCAGTATCTAAGGCTTAGTTTTTTCCCAGACACGCCAAAATAAAAAATTCCCAATGCCTTTTGGCAAAGGGAATTTTTTACAATCCAGCTTTAACATTTAGTTAATCTGGATTGTTCCCATTGGGAAATTCATTATCATGTAATGGATTCTTTCCCAATGGTTTTGCGTGACTTTGTTCCTGCTGCTCTTGTTTTATTTTAGCCACAAATGCAGTCACAAAATCATGCAAATCTTTTTTCGCAAATGGCTTTTGATCATCACCAATTTGCGAATCAATAATGCTGTTTAAGCGTTGCATTAAGTCATCATTATTACTGGCCGAAGTTAGCATAGCTTCGGCTAATTCAGCTTTCCATTTTAGTTCGTTTAAGGCTAAAACATCAGCGTTATGTTTCATCTGGAGCTTCTTATACTCCATATCTTCAGGAACAGTACGACCACTCAGTTTTTTGGCTTTAAGTTCTTGCCAACGGGCAATTGATTTAGGGGACATCATGATAAAAACTTCTTTCTATTAAGTAATTAGATTAACTACTATGAGAAGTTAACAGTCAATCTCTTGCCCAAAGCGTTAGCAATTTTGGTTAAAGTATCAATACTGGTGTTAGCGCCGCTTTCAATTCGTGCAATTGTTGATTGAGGAACATCAGAAACAGTAGCTAGATCTCGTTGAGAAAGGCCTGATTCTTTTCTAACCTTAGTTAATGCAATGGCACTCTCTAACTTAGTTGTTTCGTTTTCAAATTCCTTTTTAAATTCCGGATCCTTTAATTGTTCATTTAAGTAGTCTTTAAAATTAATGTTGCTCATAATTATTGCTCCTTTCGGTTGGCAAAGTATTCGTCACGTAATTTCTTAGCATGATTAATTTCTCGTGGCGGTGTTTTCTGGGTTTTCTTAGTAAAGCCATGGGTAATAACGTAGTGAACGCCATCAACGTGAAAATGAAGGCCACGTTGTTGATTATTACTAACCCGAGAGCGAATTTCATAGAGATTCTTCTCCAGTGGCTTAACCCAGTTATGTTGAATTCCAGCACTAAGTCCATAAGTTGCGACCATGTTAATCCGTGCTAATAACTTTGCTTTAGCTTTAACGTCAAGACTATCTAAATATTCTGCAAATTCAGTATGGCCATTAGGGCGAGTATAAAATTCAAATTCTAAATCTTCCATGCCCTAATGATAGCATATATTGTATCAATTATCAATATATGCTATCTAGAACAACTACCGTGCTTCGCTTGCTGGACTCGTTAATCAGAACGGTTTATGACTAAACCTAACCTGATTAACGAGTGAATTTTTTTGGGGGGAGTGCTTAATCGAACTTAACTTCATCGAGCATTTGTTCTCGGCTGACTTGATCCAGACCTAAATATTTTAAGGTCATGGCTTCTGAGGAATGATTAAGCAGCGACATCACTAAACCGATATTGTAATGAGTTTGTGTGTAGACCCGGTAAGCCCCAGTTTTTCTCATTGTGTGAGTACCGAGGTAGTTAATCCCAATTAAATCGCCAGTTTTAGCCATGATTTTGTAAAACTGTTTTTCAGTGATGTGCCGATCGGGGTGTTTAGTCGATGGAAAAAGCCAATCTGAGTGGAGATTTTGTTGGTTTAGCCACTGAAAATAGTCTTTTAGGTCTTGTTTAACTGGTTTTAGGTACAAAGTATTGGGCTTTCCGGTCTTTTTATCCCGAATATAAGCATTTTTAGCGATAGTCCCATCGTTATTGAAGATTTCATTGCGTCTGAGAGCTAATAAATCGGACACTCGGAGTAACGTTGCCTTGCCAACTTGGAAAATTGTGTAATTTCGGCGGCCAGCTTTAAAATTATGTAGGAGAGTATCTTCGACTTCATGCAGGATATTGGAATCTTTGATGGGTAAAACGAGTTGTTTCATGATTAATTGCTCCTTATTTTAGGGGCTATTTTGTGCTTGATAAAGATAATAGCCCCTATATTCTGATTGTAGAATACAGGGGCTTGATATAGCAACATTCTTTAGGGGTTATTTATTACAAATAGACCCTACTTTAAAAACGATGAAAATTAATCTTTACTTTTTAGTTTCCCATTCGTTGTTATATATGGGAGGAATAAAGTGAATAATACAAAATTCATTTAAAAATAAAAAAGGGCATCTTTTCAGATGTCCCGCCGGCTCGGTAATCGGGAGCTACCCGATTCCAATTTGCACACCGACCTTATCATTTTGGTCGTGCCTAATAAACACGTTAAAAAATCAATTAAAAAGGTGATTGCTCTGATTCGTAAGATAATGAAATAATATTGCTACTTTTTCTGCGCTGACTTCGGTTGGCGCTTTTTATTCAGAAACCTTTATAACAAATAGGCTTGAAACATAAAAAGAAGTATTAGCTCTTGGAGGGAATAAGCTTATAACAGTAGAAAATTATTTGAATGTTTTTTCAAAGAAATTGCCTTTAGATACTGTTTCATTACCATATAAGGGATATGATAAGTGATCACCAGATATAGTTCTTAAACGAGAACTTGTTAGTTTAATACTTCCAATACACTGTCCTTTTTTTATTGGAGCTTGTAATGTTTGAGTATCATTGGTTAACTTATTCTTGAAATTTAGGGAAGACTTCTAATCTCATGATTCGGGAATTATCAAAAAAGAGAACTAGACCAATAGCTAAAGTAGCTTAGTCTAGTTCTCTAAATTCTCTTCATCCTTACTGATTAACAAAGAGTCTAATCTACCAACAAAAAAGGGCTGCTTACAATAAATACTAAGTAGTCCTTTTCATAGTTTAGACGAATCGAATACAGCACTTAAATATTGGGAAAGAAAATTATGTTATCTAGTTGCGTTTCTTCTTCAATCCGCCTAAACCAAGCATTGCCAGTAAGCCAGCTAAACCTAATCCAGCTACAGCCGCATCATTCTTAGTATTACCGGTTTGTGGTAATGCTTGCTTGTTGTTTTGACCGTTGTCACCATTACCGTTGTCAGTAACATTAGTGTTTACGGTCTTGTTGCCATTACCGTTTTGGGTACCATTATTGATACCGTTGTTATTACCGTTAGTGTTATGGTTGCCATTATCACCAGGGTTAGTGTTATGGCTGCCATTATCACCAGGGTTAGTGTT